>DZBC01000160.1 GCA_022729835.1 Sulfuricurvum sp.
ATAGCCGTGCGCAGACCCGCCAAGCCGCCCCCGATGACAAGGACGTCGGTGTAGGTGATTTTCATTGGTGTGCTCCTTGAGGATGGTAGCGCTCACCCGGGGCAAACTCACCCGAATAACCGATGTACATGTAACGCCCCAAAGAGGCCACACCCAGCACCAGATAGAAGGTAACGACGAAGTACATGATGGAGCGCAGCAGAGCGCGGCGGATCGGCACCTTCTTGGCCTCTTTGGGTTCAAAAAAGCCCCATTTGAGAATGAGCCGATAGACGCCGATGCCTGCATGCACCACCACCGCAAAGAGCAGCAGCAGATACATCGGCCACATCATATCCAGCGCAATGCGCTCACTCGAAGCATACGGCCCGATCTTTTCAGGCAGGGTGATCATGGTGTAGAGGTGGATCGAAGCGAGAAAAAACATCGCAAATCCGGTGCTCACCTGAATGGCCCAAAGTGAGGTGTCGTGGTGGTTCATACGCGTCATGTGCGCCTTGAAAGCGCGGTATTGGCGGTACGAAGCGGGAAATTTGCGCAGTGCGATTAGGGCGTGTAACATGATCAAGAGCAGTACCGCTGTGGCGAGTATGGAGATGATCAGCGGATATTTTTGCCCAAAAAAGTAGAACCCCTCAAAAAACTGCGTGAGGGTGTACATCGCCTCTTTGGAGATCAAAATCGAGGATTCAAAAAGGAGATGAAAGCTGATAAAGAGCGCCAGAAGGATGCCCGTAAAACTTTGTAAAAAGTCGAGCCGTGCGGGGGTTTTGCTGATCCGTTCGCGTCGATTCATGGAGCGCCTTGGGGGGGATGAAATGCGGCATTATAGCACTTACATGTAAGGCTTGATAGCGCATTATTCCGGTTTGGTGAAGTCCCCGCTATCGCCGTCATAGCAGCTAATGGAGCCGTCTTCGATCTCGTAATACCATCCGTGCAGGCTCAGCTCCCCCGCTTCGACAAGGCGCTCGATTTCGGGGAAGGTGAGCAGGTTTTCAAGCTGGTGGATGATGGAGAGTTTTTCGGTTTCGCGGTAGAGCTGTTCGCGGTCCATCAGGCCGCCGTGCAGTGCGATGGCTTCATTGCGTGCGCTTTCGCCAAGCTCTAGCCACTTGTTGAGGTGGATGTAATTTTTGGCGTCTACGGGCAGCTCATAAAGGTTCCGGCAGGCGCCGCAGTGGGAGTGTCCGCAGAGGATGATGTGGCGCACTTTGAGGATCGAGACGGCATACTCGATGACTGCAGAGCTACCGTGGAAGTCGCTGTTGGCGCTGTAAGGCGGCACAAAATTGCCGACGTTGCGCAGAATGAACATGTCGCCGGGTTTGGTGTCGAGCATCAGATCGGGGGTGACGCGGCTGTCGCTACAGCCGATGAAGAGGATCTGCGGTTTTTGGCCGCTGCGCATCAAAGCGCTCATATCCTCTTCGAAATAGGGAAAGCGTGCCTTTTGAAAAAAGCGGTTGCCTTTGATGAGATCGTTGATGTGCATGGTGTCTCCTTTGGTATTAGTTAATGATCCACACGGGAAATTTTCGCCCTTTGAAGCGTAGTGTTTCGATGGCGTGACGCTTTACATATAAGGCACCACGCGCAATGGCGACATAGCTTTGATGTTCATAAATATCAATTTGCCCGATCTGCCCAGCCTCAATACCGGCTTCTTGGGCGAGGGCGCCGAGTATATCGCCTTTGCGTAGCTTCTGCTTTTTGCCCGCTTCGATGACGACGGTCATGTTGGGGGCGCAGATCGGGTGTGCTTGGGCTTTGATGCAAGGCTCTATGGGGCCGTATGTCTTTTCATGGGGATCTACCAGCGAGAGGGCGATGCCGCTGCGTCCGGCGCGGGCCGTGCGGCCTATGCGGTGGGTGTAGGTGGCTTCATCATGGGGCATTTCGGTGTTGATGATCAGATCGACCGAGGGGATATCCAGACCGCGCGCCGCGAGATCGGTGGCGATGAGCAAGGTGGCGCTACGGTTGGCAAACTGTACCAGCACATCGGTGCGTTCATACTGCTCCAGATCGCCATGGAGTGCTACTGCGCTGTGGCCCACTTTGCGCAGTTGCGCACACAGATCGTGTACGGCGATTTTGGTATTGCAAAAGAGGATGGCCGATTCTGGCTTGAAGTGTGCGAGCAGGGCATTGAGGCACTCAAAGCGTTCCCCTTCATGGACGCCGTAGAAGTGGGTCTCTACGGTGTTTGGCGCTTCGGTGAGCCTTACATGTAGGGCGTCGCGCTGAAACTCTTGGCTCAAAGCCAGTGCGCTTTCATCGTAGGTGGCGCAAAAGAGCAGGCTTTGGTGCTGTGGGTTTAGATGGGCGCGGATTTTGTGCATATCTTCCAAAAAGCCCATGTCGAGCATCCGATCGGCTTCATCAAGGACAAAGGTGCGCAGGGCGTTACATGTAAGGCTCTCTTCGCGTAGATGCTGCAGGATGCGCCCAGGTGTGCCGACGACGATATGGGGCGTATGTAGGAGTGAGGCACGTTGGGGTTTGACGGGTGCGCCGCCGCAGAGGGTGAGGATTTTGAGGTTTGGAATGAAGCGTGAGAGTGTGCGAAGCGTCTGGGCGACTTGATCGGCAAGCTCTCTGGTGGGGGTGAGGATCAGCGCTTGCACGTCACTGCGCTCATACTCAAGGCGCGCGAGCACCCCAAGACCGAAGGCGAGCGTTTTACCGCTGCCGGTTTTGGCCTGAGCGAGTACGTCGCGCCCACTGATGATCGGCGGCAGACTCTCTTGTTGAATGGGGGTCATCACGGAAAAGCCCAGCGAATCAAGCGCTTGAAGCAGCGGGGGCTGCAAGGGGAGGGTAGAAAATGGGGTCATGGTGTGCCTTGGGGTAGGGTAAGTGGGGTGTGGAAAAAATCGGAGATGGTGCCTAGATGGCGTTCGATCCCTTCAAATGCGTGGCTGCCGCCCTCTTCGATCACGATCGAGGCGCCTTTGAGCATACTCTGGGCTTCGCGGTAATCGAGCAGCTCGTCGCCCTTTTGCAGCAGCACGAGCAGCCGCTCGCCCTCTTGGAGCGTGCCAAGATCATAGCGGCGCAGGGCGCGCAGATGCGTTTCGTTCCACTCAAAACGGCTCTGATCCGCGTAGTGCATCATCTGCCCCAGCGCTTCGCGCAGCCGCTCGTAAGGACGCATGGCGGGGTTGATGAGCACGGCGCGAAGGCCGTAGCGGCTTGCCAGATAGCGGGCGTAGTAGCCTCCAAGCGATGAGCCCACAAGCTTGACGTCGCATAAAGCGGGATCGCTGCTTTGGCGCAGCATCTCGATGAGGCCGCAGAGCGATTCGATGGCCAGATCGGGCAGGGTACTCAGTGTGGGCGCGTAGATGGGTTCGTTACATGTAAGGGAGCAAAAAAGTCGCGCTTTGGTGCCGCGCGCGCTGCTGGCGAAGCCGTGCAGGTAGAGGATCATACGCCGAGCACTTCGTCGAAAAAGTCGGGGATTCTGGCGGGTTTATCGCTATGCAGACACGCTAGCGTGAGTTCCATGCCAAAGAGCTTGCGCTCACCGCAGAAGATCTCCTGAAGCATCCGCAAAGAGGCCTTTTTGCGCTCGATGAGGCTGCTGCTTACATGTAAGCGATCGCCCAGCCGCGCCGGGGCGAAGTAGCGGGCGTTGAGTTCTTTGACGACGAAGTGGTAGCCCTCTTGCATCGGCGTTTGGCCCTTGGCAAAAAAGAGCTCCGATCTGGCGCGTTCGCAGAAATTAAGGTATTTGGAGTGATAGACCACACCGCCCGCGTCGGTGTCTTCGTAGTAGACGACGGTCGTGTAACTGCTTGGGTGCATACGGCTCCTTTGGCGTTATTATAACTGAAGCGCTGTGAAGAGGAGGGTTTTTAAGCTTTCATATTGAGCCACGAAGGCGGAACATCAAAGAGTAGTTTGCTTGTATCGGTCGCTTGACAATAAAAGAGAATAATGTTAATCTTACTTTACATATGCGCAGCGTCTCGCTTAGCAAGAAGCGCTACCTTTATGAGCGCATCATACGATGACTGCTCCACACACATCAAATCGCTCTATGATAGCTCCGCGCTGCGGATCCTCTTTTCGGGTCCATCAATTCACCCTGCGCAGCAAGGAAAAAGGCTACAACGTGCTCTCCAAACCGGAAAAACTGCTGATGCAAAACACCAATCTCTCCTATGCTCTGACCCACTCAGCCGATGTGGGGAGTCTGCGCGAAGCCTTTTTTGTCAATCAGGTCAAAAACGCTCTTGCTGATCAGAACCGTTTTATAGATGAGTCGATCTATGCGTCCAAAAAAGGGGATTTTCTGGTTGATGGACGCTACACGTTTGAGGTAGGCGGAAAAACCAAAGGATTTGAGCAGATTAAAGATCTTCCAAACAGCTACGTCGCTGCGGATGATATTGAAGTGGGCTACAAGAACAAAATCCCGCTTTGGCTTTTTGGGTTTTTGTACTAGGAGGTAACACAACCATGCTATAATACCCTCAATATTTTACGGATAATCAAGAGGAGTATTTCCATCATGACATCTTATGCAAGCAATGAACTGGTTTCATCTTCGGAGTTTGCCAAACGTTTTGGCATGTATCTTTCTCAAATCCAACACCACTCTGTAGAGAAGCTGGCAATTTTGAAAAACAACCGCGTCGAAGCGGTTTTGGTCTCAAAAGAGGAGTTTGAGAAGATGCAAGAAGCCCTAAAAAGGGTTGAAGCCGGAGAGATTGCGGCATCGATCAAAAACGCTCTTGACGATGTTAGAAGCGGACGCACCTACCCCATAGCGGAGCTGTGGAGCGAGCTTGATGATTGAGTTTAGCGAGCACTTTCTCAAAGAGGCAAAGCAGCTTGCCAAAAAGTTCAAACATCTATCATCAGACCTCAAAACGGCAGTGGATGAGATAGAGACAAGCAACGATTTAGGCGTCTCTTTGGGTTTTGATCTCTACAAGAAACGTATCCGCAACTCTTCTATCCCCACGGGCAAAAGCGGCGGTTTTCGCGTGATCATCTACAAAAAAATCGAAGATCAGATCGTGCTGCTCTCGATCTACTCCAAAACAGACAAAGAGATCCTATCCGACCCACTTTCCGCACCCCATTTCAGCATTTTGCAAAAAACGCACCCATCCGGCCAC
>DZBC01000161.1 GCA_022729835.1 Sulfuricurvum sp.
AAAAATGATCGCGCATAATAGCCCAAGGAGAACTCCTTAAAGCTTACATGTAAGCCTTAGAAGATTATAATTGACTCAAAAAAAGGGTTTGTATGCACTTTTTATGGCGCTCCGAGAGCCACTTTAATCTGGCCAATCTCGTGACGATGCTCAACATCTCCGCCGGTCTCATCGCCGTCTATATGATCACCCAGCACCACTTTGATCTAGCAATCATTCTGGCGTGGTTTGGCGGTATCTGCGACATCATCGACGGCAAAATCGCGCGGCGCTATAAGCTCTCCAACCCCTTTGGCATTCAACTGGACTCTTTTGCCGACTTTCTCTCTTTTGTCCTCGTGCCCACCTTTTTAATCTTTGAGTCGGTCTATCGGCATGTTGAATTTCCCGCCCTCATCATCACCGCAGGTGTGAGCATCTACTACGTCATCTCCGGTCTGCGCCGCTTAATCGCTTTTAACCTTGATAGTATCAGCGGCGAAGTGGCACGTTACTTCATCGGCGTACCAACGCCCTTGGGAGCCATTTTGCTGTGGCTGGTCTATTTGGGCTTTATTTACGGCCTTATCCCCGAAGCAGGAGTAATGGGGCTGATGGTTGCCATCGGCTATCTACTCAACTCAAAAATCAAGATCCCCCACCCCTAAGGAGCGCGTATGAAAGACATTCTCAAAAATTTCACGATTCTCTACGTCGAAGATGAGGAGCCCGTGCGCAAAGCCGCAGCGGAGTACCTGCGCCGCATGTGCAAAGAGGTACTTGAAGCCAAAGACGGCAAAGAGGCGATTGCCCTATGGAAGAGCCACCACCCCGATATCATCATCACCGACATCAACATGCCCCGACTAAGCGGCATTGATATGGCACGCTACATCCGCACCCAAGACACCCAGACCCAAATCATCATCGCCACCGCCCACGCCGATACGGAATACCTCATGGAGGCGGTGGAGCTGCAACTGGTGAAGTACCTCATCAAACCCATCACCAAAGAGAAGCTACTCGGTGCGCTGGAGCAGTCGATCAAATTGACCGAAAACAAGTCCAAATTCTCCATCGCCCTCTCGCAAGAGTGTAGCTACAACGCCTTTACCCAAAGCGTTACATGTAAGGATTCAGAGGTCAAGCTCACCAAAAACGAACGGCTCTTTATGGACCTGCTCGCACACCACCATACCCGCGTTGTCTGCTACGAAGAGATCGAATCGGCGATCTGGCCTTATGAGGGGATGAGTCAAGACGCCATCCGCTCTTTGGTACGCGGACTGCGTAAAAAGATCCCCGAAGGGTGCATCGAAAACATCTCAGGCGTGGGCTACAAACTTAGCCTCCACCGCGCTTGGGAACCCGAATCGTAAAACAGGCCCCTTCACCATCATTACGCGCTTCAATTCGGCCGCCTAGATGCCCCTCCACAATCGTTTTGGACATATACAGCCCCAGGCCTGTCCCCTTCGAAGCCGATTTGGTCGAAAAATAGGGATCAAAAATCTTACCAATGGTCACATCGGAGATACCGCCTGCGTTGTCACACACTTCGATGATACACTCTTCCGCCTCCTCAAAAGTGGCAGCCCGCACGATCGGCACCGATATATCGCGCTCGATCAGCACATCTTTGGCATTTTTGAGCAGATTCAGCAAAACCTGCATCAATTCGTTGCGAAAGAGCGTGACACTGGTATGAGAGCCATAGCTTACATGTAAGGCGATCCCGTCTACCTCAAAAGTATTTTCAATCAGCGGCAGCGTCTGGGCAAGCACCTCAGAGAGGGTCGTTTCGCTGCGCGCCTTATCGGGTCGAAAATAGTTGCGAAAATCATCAATCGTCTGCGACATAAACTCCAAAAGCCGCGTCCCCTCACTCAGCTTTTCATCCAGATACTCCGGCGTTAGTTCTTTGTATTCATATGCACCTTCAATGTTCATAAAGATATAAGAGAGCTGGTTGAGCGGTTGCCTCCATTGATGCGCAATCATCGAGATCATGTCGCCCATTTCAGCCATCTTCGATTGCTGAATCAACATCTTCTCTTTTTGTTGATGCTGGCTTAGCGCCTCTTTGATCCGCTCTTCTAGCGACACATTAAGCTCTCGAAGCTTCTGTTCGCGGTCGCGGAGCTTGCGCTGATAGAGCAAAAAAAGTTTGCTGGTATGGCGAGAGATCATAAGTGAAATAACGATACTGATGAGGCTGATCATAAATGCGCCAAAAATGATGCGCAGCATCTCCTGATCAATCCGCCGCTCCAACCGCTTCTGGCTCTCAATCAGCCCCACATCAAAACCGGAGCGCTCAAAGCCGTGCACCAGCGTCCAGCCAAAAGGCCCAAAGCTTCTGGCATGTACCATAGCGTGCAAACCCTCGATCTCAAACCACTGTTTTTGGGGCTCTTGCGCAATGCGGTAGCGCATCTCCCCATCGATATACGCTTCGGCTCCCTCAGAGAGATACAGTATCTGGTCCCCCTCCAACACTCCGATAAACCCGCTACGCTCACTTGGAAATGAGCGGATCATCTCAATCATACTCGCTTTGAGCGCCGTCCTCGCCTGCTCCAGCGTCACCGCACTGCCAAAAAACCAATCATATTGCCCAAAATCGCGCACATAATGAATCTGTTTTCCAACCGCTTCACTCAGTCTGGTTTTGATATATCCTTCACCGCGCTTGCGTACCGTCTGAATCTGCTCAAGCACAATCGCACGACCATCCGCATCGACAAAATCGATGATATTGCTGTTTTGTAGTACTTTTTCCGCCGTAAGTACCGTGTTGCCGTAGTAATCGGTGATCCAAATATAGTTGTTTTGCGTCCCTTCCCAAACCATCCGACGCAGCGAATCGGCGATATGACGCTTGATGATCGCCTCATGGGAGATGTATTGGTACTTTTCATGGATGTAAAGCGCTGTATCATAAGCCAGATCGACACGGTCCTTGAGTGTTTTACGGATGTCTGGTTCGAGATGCGCTTCACTAAATTCCAGCGTCTGCAGCGTCTGCTTGATCCAATTTTCGCTCTGAAGCTGTCTGGTGGCGATATAGGCTTTGAGATTGCGCTGCTGCTCGTCGTGGTAGGTCTCGCGGATACGCTTGACATAGAGATAGGTTGCCACCGCAATCACCAGCAACACGCTAAAGAGCGGAGTGAAGAGGATCAGCTTCGCAATGGAGCGTTCTGAGATGCGCATCATGGGTTCTCTTTGATCGAAAATTAGGGCTTTGCATTATAACCCAAGTGCCTTTTTACCACAATGCAAAGTCATCTTAGGTTATAATCCAAGCCATTACATGTAAGCAGGAACCGCATGATCGACCTCAAACTTTTACAAAAAGATTTCGACGCCGTCTCGATGGCTCTAAGCCGCAAAAAAGTAGACGCAACGCTCATTGAAGCCCTCAAAGAGAAAAACGAAGCCCTCAAAACTGCCAAATCTTCCTATGAACGCGCCCAAGCCGCCCAAAACGAGATGAGCAAACAGTTTGGACTCTACAAAAAAGAGGGCAAAGATACAGCCCAACTCAAAACCACGCTGGATGCAAACAAAAGCCAAATCACCCTCTTTTTGGATCAACAGCGCGAAGCAGAAGCCGCACTCGACGCGCTCTCTATGAATATTCCCAATATCCCCGACGCCGATGTGCCCGAGGGCCAAAGCGACGAAGACAACGTCGAGCTGCGCCGCGTCTTAGAGCCGCGCCACTTTGACTTCACCCCCAAAGAGCACTGGGAGCTCGCCGAGCAAAACGGATGGATCGATTTTGAACGCGGTGTCAAAGTAGCCAAAAGCCGCTTTAGCGTCAGCTACGACATGGGTGCCAGACTTGAGCGTGCACTCATCAACTTTATGCTCGATTTCAACCGTGCGCGCGGCTTTACAGAAGTGAGCGTCCCCTCACTGGTCAACCGCCGCACGCTTGAGGGCACCGGACAACTGCCCAAATTTGAAGATGATCTTTTCAAGATTGAAGGCGAAGAGCTCTTTTTGATCCCGACCGCCGAAGTACCGCTCACCAACCTCTATCAAGACGAAATTCTCGAAGCGGAATCTCTGCCGCTGCTGATGACCGGCTACACCTCCTGCTTTCGTAAAGAGGCGGGCTCAGCCGGACGCGATACCCGCGGCATGATCCGTCAGCATCAGTTTCACAAAGTCGAACTCGTCGCCATCACCACCCAAGAGCAGAGCGAAGCAGTCTTTGTGCAGATGGTGCAGTGCGCCTCTGATCTGCTTGGCGCACTTGAGCTGCCGCACCGCCTTATGCAACTTTGCGGCGGCGATCTGGGCTTCTCCGCCGCACGCACCATAGACCTCGAAGTATGGCTGCCGGGGCAAAACTGCTACCGCGAGATCAGCTCCATCTCCAACACCCGTGATTTTCAGGCCAGACGCGCACGCATCCGCTACAAAGACGGAGGCAAAAACATGCTTGCCCACACCCTCAACGGCTCCTCCCTCGCCGTAGGCCGCACCATGGTAGCCATCATGGAAAACTTCCAAAATGGCGATGGCTCGATCACCCTTCCGAGTGTTTTGAACAGTTATCTCTAAAGCGAGCTGTAAGTGGCACAAGAAGAGGAGATTATCATCATCGACGAGGGTGACTCGTCGGCTTCCAGAAGCGATCTCCCCTTAGCGCCCAGCGAGGAAGAGATCCAAAAACGCCGAAAAAAATTGCTGCTCATCATTGGCGGCGGTCTCGTTGCCGCCTTGCTGGTACTGATCGTCGTACTCTTGATCGTCAAGCTGACTTCTGCACCTCCACCCCAAGCCGACACTCAAGAGGATCTCAGCCAAGAGTTTGCCCCCAAGCCCCCTCAAGAGCTTCCCGCCTCGCAGCTTGAGAAGATGATCACCCGGGCCAATTTTCTCTACAGTAATGGCAATCAACTCGAGGCGCTCAAACTGTATGAAAAGATCGCTGTCTATTCCGAGGCGATCTCACAATACAATCTCGGTGTCGCCCAACTCAAAGAGGGAGAATACGCCAAGGCTCTAGACAATTTCAAGCAGGCCATCAGCAAAGGTGAGCACCGCTGCGTTAGCGCCCTCAATGCCGCCGTCTGCGCACTCAACA
>DZBC01000162.1 GCA_022729835.1 Sulfuricurvum sp.
GGTTGTAGTACTCCAGCCGCGCACTCAGCGCTTCATCTAAGGGGATCTGTAGCAGCGCGTCGCGTTTGGAGCGGTCAAAGTGCGGGGGAATCAAAAGCGATGAGAGACTGCGCAGATAGAAGCTGAATTTGCTGTTTTTGTTGGGGTCAAAACGCAGTTTCATCGTGTCGTAAAGCCCATGTAAAATTGAACCATCTCTTCCCCTCCCGACCCCGTTCTTTTGGGCGATTATACAGCAAACCGCACCGCCTTCTTTTGACGGATCGCCTTACATGTAAGGTTTTTGACTCTTTTTGCTACAATACGCTAAAAAGTACGATTAAGGATACTATTATGATCATCACTGCGAATGAAGTCAAGACAAAGGGCGTCTCTCTTTTTGAAAAGATGCTGGAAAAAGCGGACGAGCTGATTGTGAATGTCCGCGGAAAAAACAGATATGTTATCTTAGATATCGAGAGGTACAACGAGTTTAGACAAAATGAGCTCGACCTTGCCCACATGAAAGCCATGCAAGAGATCAAAGAGGGAAACTATAAAGTGCAAACAGCCGCGCAGCATATCAAAGAGCTGATGGATGAATTATAAAATTATCCGAACGGATGCCTATTTTAAAAAGCTAAAAAAGTTCATCAAAAAACACCCCGAAGTCTTGGAGCGGTACAGCAAAACGATGGAACTGCTCGAAATCGACCCTTATCACCCCTCTTTAAGACTGCATAAGCTACAGGGGAAACTAAGGGTCTACCACAGCGTTTCCATCACCATGCAGTATAGGGTGGTCATCGATTTCATCCTCAACGAAAAAGAGATCATTCCCATAGATATCGGTGCGCATGACGAGGTTTATTAGGGAGATAATGCCCTCTTCTTAACGCGCGAAATTCTCCTCAAAGCGCCCCGAAGCACGGCTCTGATAGCGGCGTAAAAAGTCGCCTTTGCCCGTCCCGTCGGCAAAGTTGCTACCATAGATGATCCAATGGGTCGCATCACGCGCCGCTTCACCGCTGTACCCTTCATACTCGGCGCGATACAGCGAGGAGTAGATCATGGCCCGTCCGGTGCCGTGGTAGCAGTGAATCAGCACCGGATAGACGCTGGGATCATCGAGCGTTTTAAAAAAGGCCTCAAGTGAGGCGCGCGTGGGGACTTGGCGTGAGGGAATGTGCACATGACGCACCCCTTCTAATGCAGCAAGTGCGTCGCGTTCTTTGGCGATATCGGTAGGCAGTTCGGGGTGTAGTGCGTCGCGAAGGCCCTGATGGCGCAGATCGATGACGGTTTTGATGCCGTATTTTTGAACCGTCTCGATCAGGCGCTCTGTGGGCATGGCGCCCGATTTGTAGACCTTATCGGGGGTGATCGTCTCGAACTGGTAGGTCACCTCTTTGTAGAAAAAATAACCTCCGACAACCAAGCCAAGCGCTACCAAAGCGGCACCAAAAGGTTTCAACAGACGTTTCATTAACCCTCCTCTCATCGCATCAGCCGCGCAAAGGTAGCCGAGCGCGCGGCCAGCTCCTCATAGCTACCTCGATCAACAATCCGCCCCGCTTCAAAGACCAAGATGGTATCGGCGTGTTTGATGGTGTCGAGCCGATGGGCGATAATGAGGGTGATCTTATCCTTGCAGTAGGCCTCAAGCGCCTTTTGGATACGCATTTCGCTGGCATTATCGAGTGCGCTCGTGGCCTCATCAAGGATCAAGACCGAAGCGTGTTTGTAGATGGCACGCGCGATGGCAATCCGCTGGCGCTGGCCGCCTGAGAGGTTGGCGCCGAACTCCTCCATCGTGGTGTAGATGCCCTGTGAGAGGTTTTGGGCAAACTCCAGCGCGTCGGCTTGGCGCAGCGCTTCGAGTACCCGCGCCTCATCCACTGCTTCGCCATACGCCACATTGGCCGCGAGCGTATCTTGAAAGATGTAGACCCGCTGGGTGACGATGGCGATATGCGATCTGAGCGAGTGCTGGGTAAAGCTTTTGAGCGGTGCGCCGTTGATGCGAATCTCCCCGCCCGTGGCGTCATAAAAGCGCAGCAGCAGGTTAATGAGCGAACTCTTGCCGCCGCCGCTATCACCCACGAGTGCAACCGTTGCTCCGGCATGTAGGCCGAGATCGATCCCGCGCAGTGCTTGTTTGTCGCCGTAATGCAGATCGACTTGTTCAAAATCGATACATGTAATATCCGTATCCAGCGTCTGCGCTCCGTCGATAATGCGCTCCTCATGATCAAGCATCGTAAAGACCCGCTCGCTCGCCGCTACGGCGTCTTGGATCTTGCCATAGATGGAGCCGATGCGCCGAATCGGCTGAAACGCCAGCCCCACGGCGGTGATAAAGGCGGTAAACTCCCCCACGCTCATGCGCCCCTCATAGACTTCGTGGCCGCCTACAAAGATGATCGCGGCAAGCGCCGAAGCGCCCAAAATCTCCATGATGGGCGAGATCAGTTCGGCGGTGTAGACCGATTTCATGTTGAGGCGGAAAAAGTGGTTGTTCTCTTTGGCGAAGCGACCCAGCTCATAATCTTCGGTGGCGTTGGCCTTGATCACTTCGGAGTTGTTGAAGACTTCGGTGAGGCGTGTGACCACGTCGGCGTTTTTGGCCTGAGATTTGTGCGAGAGCCGCTTGAGGCGTCTGGCAATACGCAGCAACGGCACCACGATCAGCGGAATCACGATAAAGGCGTAGAAGCTCAGCGAGGGGTTGAGAAAGACCACATACCCCACCAGCGCTACCACAGTAAGGCTCTCGCGAATCAGATCAGGCAGCATATCGGAGACGAAGTACTGGATGCGGTTGATGTCGTTGGTAAGCCGCGAAATCAGCTCACCGCTGCGGTTGGCGTAGAGAAAGCCCATATCGGCGTGCAGGAGTTTAGCGAGTAGTTTTTCACGAAAACGCGAGACGATATGTAGTCCGATGTATTTGGTAAAGACGCTTTGCAGATAACGCCCGACCGATTTGATGACATAAATGGCGACAATTCCCAGCGGAATAAGGGTGAGCATCGCTTCGTCTTTGTTGATGAACATCTCATCCATCAGCGGCTTCATGATGTGCGCCGTGGCGGTGGTGGCACCAACGGTGAGGATGATGCCAAAAACCACGATCAGGTAGTAGCGCTTGTACTCTTTGAGGTAGGGCCAGTAGCGTAAAAAGACAGATCGCATGCAACTCCTATAATAAGAAACGCATTATACCACTCGCTATAATGGCGCATCCAAAACGAGGCGAAGTGATGAAAAAAATAGTGATTCACGGCGATTTTGAGCGTTATCGCTCAGAGCTTGAAGCGGTAGAGCGGCTGTTTGACGCATCGGCGCAGAGCATCCACAAAGCGCGCAACGAGCTACGCATCGCCGCACTTGGCGATACGCGCGTCGTCATCAAAGCCTTTCGCATCCCCAACCTGCTCAACCGCGTCGTTTATGCGTGGCTGCGCCCCTCCAAAGCCGCAAAATCTTATGCCAACGCCCTAAACCTTTTAGCGCTCGGTATCGACACCCCACAACCCGTAGCCATGATCGAAGAGCATACATTGGGACTTTTTGGACGCAGCTATTACGTCTCACGGCATGAACCTTATGACTTCACCATCCGTGAAGCCCTGCATCACAAAATAGAGGATCATGAAGCCGTGATCGATGCGTTTGTGAATTTTACCTATGGCTTACATGCAAAGGGAGTCTGGCATGAAGACTACTCCCCGGGCAATATCCTGATCCGCCGCGAGAATGGGGGATATCGCTTTATGCTCGTCGATATCAACCGAATGCGTTTTGCCGCCGTAACGCCCAAGCAGGGTTGTGCCAACTTTGCCAAGTTATGGGCACGTAGCGAAGATCTCATACAGATGGCGCAGCGCTACGCCGATCTCTCGTCGATACCCCCGCAAGCGTGTCTGGAGCTGATGCGCCGATACGCGCATAGGGTGGTAACCGTCAAAAAATTCAAACGACTTTTCAAGGAGAAGCCATGAGCGATTTTCTCTATTCCAAGCAGAGCGATGCGTCGGCATTAGGCGACGCTTTGGCTTCAATCTATACGCAAGATACCCCCGAAATCAAGAGCTTTAGCGGAAGCTGGGGCACACTGGCACTCACACCCAACCATTACGGCGGGTTTGAGGTGCATGAAGACGCACGCCACCTTTGCGCGGTGATCGGCGCTCCTTTGCTGGAGTGGTGCTCCAATGCCTTTTTGGGTAGTGCAGGGGGCAATGAAGGAACAAGGGCACTGATGCAGCGCTATCTGGAGGGGTCGCTGTGCTGGGATGAAGAGGTGAGCGGACCGTTTGTCTTTGTGCTGATCGATAAAGAGGCGCAAACACTGGTTTATGCCACCGATTTGATGCTCTTTATTCCCGTTTATCGCTATGGTGAGGGTGAGATGATCGGCACGCATGTGGACGCCTTGGCGCTAGCGGCTGGATGTTGCGAAGCGGTTGATTGGGCTTCGGTGGGCGATTTTATCCTCAATCATGTCGTGACGTTTCCCTATACGACCTACACCTCCATACGCCAAAGCGAGCCCTCCGCACTCTATCTCACGACGGGGTACACGCATTATTGGCAGCCTCTCGAAACTGAAGCCTTTGGGTCGCTTGAAGCGGCGGCAACCGCCCTGCGCCACGCACTCCAGCACTATGTCGAAGCCGTATGCGAAGGGATGAAGCAGGTGGGCGCTTTTGTGAGTCCCGGCGAAGACTCAAGGGCTGTTTTGGGGATGTTGCCTTTACATGTATCGACAGAGGCGTTTCATTACGCTCGGGGCGTTCCTGCAGAAGAGGAGATCGTCCGTGAGGTTTGCGCCGCTTATGGTGCACATCTGCATACGATTGAGCGCGACGGCTATTTTTATCTGGATATTTTGCCCGAAGCAACGCGCCTCATCGGCAGTATGCATCAGTACTCTCATGCCCACGTTTTGGGACTGCACCGTGATTGGAATCTGCCGCAGTATCTGGCGGTCTTTGGCGGTTATCTTGCGGACTCTCTGCATAAAGGGGTGTACG
>DZBC01000163.1 GCA_022729835.1 Sulfuricurvum sp.
CTTGATCGACTACGGGTATCCAGTATTTGCAATCGGGCGCTACTAAAGAATCGCCGTTGTCACCGGGCAGCACGCTTCCGCTGCTGGATTGACTCATGGAGCTGTCAGATCCTTCCGTGGGCATGGGTTCGCTGCATTCATACTCTTCAAAACCGGTAACACACGAGAGCGCGTTCATCTGAACCAGAATCTCGGCACATGCGGTGCTTTGATATTTTTTTGGGTAGTCATAAACGATATCAGGTGAAAAGCGGCTGATGAGATAGAGCCTATCGTTGATCATACGGCTTTGTTCAAATTTGCCTTCGATGGTGTGCGATGCGACCGTACTGATCTGCGAGAGGTTTGAGACATCGAGAACATTGAGATGAAATGTTGAAACATTGCTGTAGGGAGGCGGCATTATAGCGCTTTTAGCAAGGTCGCCTTCAAGGATATGGTAGCTGTAAGAGCCTGTAATCAAGACCAACTTTTGATCGATCAGATACATACCTCTAAGCTCCTGATCGCTGCCAAGGTCAATAGTTTGGATCGGCTTATAGTTGCCGCTGGCGATATTGGCGAATGAGGTGACGATGATGCGCTTGTTGGTTTGATCGGCGTAAAAGATATGAGTGCCGTCGTGTTTGAGCCAGTCGGATTCATCGACACCTGCTTCTTGGACATTGGTTGTCGTGGCGTCGGTAGCTGAATCCGAAGAACTTTCTGAGCCACCGCTAATCTCTCCTGGAGGCGGCAGATCTGTTGGTCGGGACCAAATCTCCATATACCCGTAGTAGTGGTTTTGATACTGCTCAACCATTGTACGGATATAGGCATTCATCGTCGCTTCATCTGCAAAAGGGTGCAGCTTTGCACTCTCTTGCGCCAGATCGATGCTGTGATCATCAGGGCTTTTAACCCAAAATCCTTCTGAAGTGGCGATGGTCTCTATGGCGGGGAAGTCAACCGATCCTGCGCCGTATGCTTCCCAGCCGTCGTTGTATTTCCATACTACTGCATCACCGAAGAGTTCGGGAGAGATGACGCTTCGTTGCGGAAGCGAGACGAGATTCCACCCTTTTTTGAGTTGCAGTAGATTATTCTCAGGTTCGGTAGTGGCTTGGGGGGTGGGGAGGTCATAGTTCCACGCTTGGGTGCTTTTGATCCACAATGCTTGATAGGGCAACACGGAGTTTAGGGTGGTTACGCCCGCTTGTGTGATGGCAGTGGTGCGCGCAGCATCGGGTGAATAGCCTTGCCAAGTTTGTGAACCGGCGTCGTAGGCCCAGACCAGTTCCACTTCAGCGCGGTCAAGCGAGTCCGTTGATTTAAGGCCGGTGGGGATGCCGACGAGTTGCCATCCCTTTTTGAGATTGAGTGTCGTGGATGCATGGATGCAGACCACGAAGAGGGTCAAGAAAAGCCAAAAAATACGCATTACTTACTCCTTTTTTAACAAGTTAGAAGACTGTATAACAAATAAATGGTGAAAGAATGGCCTACATGTAACACCAAACGCTATTTTCTGAAGTAGTTGGCGTATCAGGTGGCGGTTACGCTTCTGGTCTGAGAAGATACTGCCGATGCCGTGTCTGCAAGACCTTGAATGATAGGCATTACTAAAAAAATTGCAACTATTTTATCTTCTGCGCTACAATGTTTGCATGATAAATATATTGATGATTGAAGACGATCTCGAGCTCGCAGAGATCCTTACCGAATTTTTAGAGCAGTTTGATTTCAAGGTGCGCACGGAGGATGATCCCTTTAATGCGCTAAGTGTGCTCAAGCTTGAGCCTTTTGATCTGGTGATTCTCGATTTGACCCTGCCTGGGATGGACGGTTTGGAGGTATGCGCGGCGATCAGAGCGCGTCAAAACGTGCCGATCATTATCTCTTCCGCACGCTCCGACATCAATGATAAGGTTAAAGCGTTGGAGTTGGGTGCTGATGATTACATCCCCAAGCCCTATGATCCACGTGAACTCGAAGCGCGCGTTCGCTCTGTTTTGCGCCGTTTTGAAGGACTTAAAACGACTGAAGCCGTGCAGGAGCGTAGCGACTATCGGCTGGATGAATCGGCCATGAGTATCTGCTACAAAGGGCGTGAGCTGGATTTGACCAATGCCGAATATGGCATTTTGGCCTATATGATCAAAAAGCAGGGTACTGTCGTGTCGCGTGAGGATCTTATTCACAATGTCAGCGCCATCAACGAGGACTCTTCCAACAAAAGCATCGACGTTATGGTCGGGCGTATCCGCAACAAGTTGGGGGATAAATCCCTGATTGAATCCATTCGCGGGATTGGATACAAGCTATTAAGGTAATCCGTGCTAATGCCGTGTTCATCACGGTTTTTTTCGCTTTTTTCGTGACTGCCATCAGCGTGACGTACACTTTTTGGCAGATGTACAAGACCAATGCCCGCGAGCACAACAACAGCCTTTTTCTAAAAAACTCTATCATTACTCAGATATACCGCCTTCACTTGCAGCGCCAAACTTCTCAAACAATCTTTGAAGCCAATCTGGCAGTCTATGACCTCTCCGTAGAACACGATAAAAAAAAGCAAAAAAAGATACTTGCAGAAGCAAAAGTGCTCAGACGTGAGGGGTTTCAGAGCGTCAATGAAGCTCTTTTTTTCGATCGTATGCATGTCTACAAGCAAAAGCTGGTGCAGGATATGCGCACCACGATGCTGGAATTTGACGAAGGGATTTACTTTTATGTAGAGAGTCCTCAATTTCGCTTGTTGCTCAAAGACAGTACACTGCTTCCCTACAATAGCCTCAATCTCCTTTGGGCATATCTCACGATTATCACGATTGTAACCCTGTTGTTTATGCTGATTTTTCAGCGTTTGCGGCCTTTACGGATGCTGCGGCGTAAGATCGCGCACTTCGGCGCGGGTGATATGGAAGTGAGCTTTCGAATGCGCGGCATTGACGAGATCGCCATGATCGGCAACGAACTACAACATACCCAAGAGAAGATTCACGCACTTATCGAATCGCGCACTTTGTTTTTGCGCAACATCATGCACGAACTCAAAACGCCCATTGCCAAAGGGCGTATTGCGGCGAGTATGGTTAAAGAGGAGAAGCATCAGCAGCGCTTTGAGGCGATTTTCAAGCGGCTTGAAGAGCTGATCGAAGAGTTTGCGCTGATCGAAGAGGTCACGGCAGGGTTTGGACTGGTAGAAAAAAAAGAGTATCGTCTGATCGATCTGATCGACGGAGCGATTGACATGGCCCTGATTGATTATGAGAGCGTCTGGGTGGAGATTGACGCTAGCTGCAAGCTTGGCGTCGATTACCGCCTTTTTGTCACCGCTATTAAAAATATGATCGACAATGGCATCAAATACTCCCCCAACCATCAGGTTAAGATTTCCGTGCACAAAAACGAGATCTATTTTGAAAGCGCAGGCGAGCGGCTTAAACGCTCCTTGGCCTATTATGTCGAACCTTTTACGAAAGAGCACCCTTCCAAAAACAGTTTTGGTTTAGGGCTGTATCTGGTGAGCGCCATCTTAAAGGCGCATCAGATGGTGCTGGGGTATGAACATCAAGATGGTGTCAACCGTTTTATTTTTGTTCCGGTTGCGCTGTTACCTAAGAGCGTCGCTTAAGGCTTCGGAGTTTAGAGGCGCTGGCACTCATCTGCGCTGTTGTTTGATTGATATGTCCTAGATGGCTCTGGGTGCGTTCGGCGAGTTGGCGCACCTCATCGGCGACGACGGCAAAACCACGTCCATTCTCCCCGGCTCGGGCCGCCTCAATGGCGGCATTGAGGGCCAGTAGTGAGGTCTGATCGGCGATATCGTCGATGACACCTAGCGCCTCATTGACGGCTTCGACTTGGGTGTCTAGTGTGCTTAGCAGTGTTTCTAGCTCCTCTTGCTCGTACTCTTTGGACTGTTGACCGACTCGCAACGCGGCGTACTCTTCTTGTAAAGCGGCGTGCTCCTCTTGTAGATTTTTGTATCGTGAGCGCAGTGCGTCGCATTGCTCTTCGTGTGTTTGGCGTTCATGCTCGATGACGTGTTGCTGATCGTCATGATATGTTTTGGCTTTTAGTGTGGTTTTTTCGGCCTCTTGGAGTCGGTGCAGGGCGTCAGTGAGGTCACTTTGGAGGCTCTGAATCAGCAGCAAATCGTTTTGATGCTCACCTAAACGGTGGTCCAATTCGCCTTGGTGGCGTTTTTGTTCTTGCAAAGTTACGGAGAGTGCGCGTTGGGAATGGATCATGGTGATATACAAAGCGATGCCCGACAGGGCGCCAAGCAACAAGGTGATGATCACGCCCCAAGGCTGGCGGTGTTGGAGCGGTGATGTTTGAAGATCTAAAAACAGATGCGCAGTGTTGGTCATTTGCGCGAGTTCACCTTCAAACAGTTGCCATGGAGCATCGGGGTACTGTTGCTGTATCTGCGCAATTTTAGCTTGGGTGACAGAGAGGATATGGTCGAGCTTTTGGCTGCTTTGCACATTTTGTAGTGGTGTACGCAGGATCTGTTCATGTAGCGCACCGGTGAGATAGAGCAGTTCGATGCGCTTTTCCAGTGGCAGTGCATCGGCGTCGCTGATTGATTTTAGGTTGACGTAGTGACGTTCATAAGTGGCGAATGGCTGTGGATCATGCGGTGTTGGTACCTTTGAAACCATTAGCAGCACAATGCTTCCGGCAATCAACAGGAGTAATAGGATTAAAAAGCTCAGAGGTGTTTTCATTTGAAACCAAAAGCATTTTTCGTGCCATTTTGGTACAATTGCTTATCCGCAGGGGGAACTTTTGAAACACATTTTGATCACCAATGATGACGGTTATGAATCGGAAGGCTTGCTGGCGCTTTATGAAGCGCTGCGTGATTTGGCTAAGGTGACCATCGTTGCTCCCGCCACGGAAAAGTCTGCGTGCGGCCATTCGCTCACGCTCAAACACCCACTCAGTTTTGTGAGTGTGGATGACGATTTTTACAAGCTCGATGATGGTACACCTTCAGATTGCGTCTATTT
>DZBC01000164.1 GCA_022729835.1 Sulfuricurvum sp.
CCGCGCCAAGGAGCGCATCTTCTCATTCCGCGACAAAAACCACCGCTGGGACCCCAAAAACCAGCGCCCCGAACTCTGGAACATCTACAACACCGCCATTGCCAAAGGCGAGAGCGTGCGGGTCTTTCCCATCTCCAACTGGACGGAGCTGGATATCTGGCAGTACATCTATCTTGAAGGGATCCCCATCCCCTCGCTCTACTTTGCCGCCGAGCGTCCGGTGGTGGAGTATGAGGGCACCAAAATCATGGTGGATGATGAGCGTATGCCCGAAGCGCTACGGGCAAAAGCCAAAAACGAGATGGTGCGCTTCCGCACACTAGGTTGCTACCCGCTCACCGGTGCGATTAGCTCAAGCGCTTCTACGCTGCCTGAAATCATCCAAGAGATGCTGCTCTCCACCAGCTCCGAGCGCGAAGGCCGTCTGATCGACAAAGACCAAGAAGGCGCTATGGAGCGCAAAAAAATCGAGGGGTATTTCTAATGCATATCGAAGCCTATCTCAAAGCCCACGAACACAAAAGTATGCTCCGCTTTCTCACCTGCGGATCGGTCGATGATGGCAAAAGTACCCTGATCGGTCGATTGCTGTATGACTCCAAGATGATCTTTGAAGATCAGCTCAGCGCCGCAGAGAGCGAGAGCAAAAAGTACGGCACCACCGGAGGCAAGATCGACATGGCACTGCTGGTCGATGGCTTGCAAAGTGAGCGCGAGCAGGGGATCACCATCGACGTGGCGTACCGCTTCTTTGCCACCGACAACCGCAAATTCATCATCGCTGACACCCCAGGCCATGAGCAGTACACCCGCAACATGGTCACTGGAGCCTCCACCGCCGATGTAGCGATCATCCTTATCGATGCGCGTAAAGGCATCCTCACTCAAACCCGCCGCCACAGCTTTATCGTCTCGTTGCTGGGCATCGAGCACGTCATCGTGGCGATCAATAAAATGGATCTGGTGGACTTTTCGCAAGAGGTGTTTGATACCATCTCCGCCGCTTACGGTGCACTGGCCAAAGAGCTTGACATCAAACACACCTACTACATCCCCATGAGTGCGCTCGATGGTGACAACGTAGTCGATCCAAGCGCCAAAACCCCATGGTATGAGGGCAAAACCCTGCTTGGTCTGCTCGATACGATGGATATCTCCAAAGAGCAAAAGGCCGAGCAGTTCCGCCTTCCCGTGCAGTACGTCAACCGCCCCAACCTCGACTTTCGCGGTTTTTGCGGCACCATCACCAGCGGCAGTGTCAGCGTGGGCGACGCGATCACCGTGCTACCCTCAGGCAAAAGCACCCGCGTCAAGAGCATCATCAACGCAGGCGACATCAGCGAAGGTGCCTTACATGTAACAACCCAAAGCGCTTACGCCCCTATGGCAGTGACGCTCACCACAGAAGATGAAGTGGATATCTCTCGCGGCGATATGATCGTCCATACCGAAGCCATGCCGCGCGTCTCCAACAGCCTCAAGGTGATGCTGGTGTGGATGGATGAGAAGCCGATGGATCCAGAGCGTAGCTACAACATCAAATACACGACAGCCGTACTCATGGGCCATTTCGACCACATCAACTACAAAATCGATGTCAACACCTATGGGCGCCAGCAAGTCAGCACACTTTCACTCAACGATATCGCTTCGTGCCGCATGACACTTACGCGTCCTATAGCTATCGACCGCTACAAAGAGAACCGCGCCACCGGCAGCTTCATTGTGATCGACCGACTCACCCACAACACCGTAGGCGCAGGGATGATCGTAGATGTCAGCCGCCGCGACTCCGACACAGTGCCACAAGAGCACCGCACCTACTCGGAGGCCGAAATCGCGCTCAATGCCTATATCCGCGAGCATTTCCCTGAATGGGGTTGCAGGGTGATCGCGTAGTATGGCCTATCTGGTTTTAGGCACCCTTATCATGCTCATTGTAGCATTGATCAAGACGCACTATAAGCCTTCGGCACTCTTTGCTTCGGTACTGTTTCTCTTTTTTGCCATCGGATTGATTCCGACCGAGCGGATGATCGCCAACTTCACCAATCCTGCGCTGCTGGTGTTGGTCATCTTGCTGATCGTTACCGCTCCGATTGAAAAGAGCCGTTATCTGCAGGTCATCTCCCGCGCTATTTTTCATCCAAACTCCTACAAAACCTCTCTGCTCAAAATGGGCGGCGCCTCCGCGCTGATCTCGGCATTTCTCAACAACACCGCCGTGGTGGCCACCATGATGGGCGTCATCAAGGCCAACAAAAAGATCATCCCTTCGCAATACCTCTTGCCGCTCTCTTACATCGCCATACTCGGCGGCACCATGACGCTGGTAGGTACCTCAACCAACCTGATCGTCAACAGCCTCGCCCTCTCTGCGGGGCACCCCGGTTTTTCCCTTTTTGATTTTTTGTATGTCGGGCTTGCAGTTACGGTGTGCGGACTACTCGTCATTATGGTGATGAGCCGCTACTTGCCGCGCCATGAAGAGGTGCGCGGTCGTCAGCAGAGTAACTATTTTGTTGAGGCGCGCATCGCCCAAGGCTCGCCGCTGTGCGGCAAGAGTATCGAAGAGAACCGTTTTCGCCATTTGGAGAATCTCTTTTTGGTTGAGATCATCCGCCGCGATAAACTGATCTCGCCCGTCTCTCCCAAAGAGCGTATCGAAACAGGCGATATTCTCGTTTTTGCGGGCAACCTTGACAACCTGCATGACCTCAAGCAGTTTGCGGGGCTGGAGATCTTCAACGCAGACAGTTCGGTGCTTGAGACCAACCTTGTCGAAGTGGTGGTCTCGCATGAATCGGTGCTCATCGGCAGTTGTATCCGCGAGGCCAATTTCCGCTCCAAGTTCGATGCCGCCGTCGTGGCGGTGCGTCGCGGGAGTGAGCGCCTCTCAGGCAAGATCGGCGACATCACCATCCAAAGCGGCGACACCCTCGTGCTGGCCGTGGGCGAAGACTTCGCCAAACGCGACAATATCGAGCGCAATTTTTACGTCGTACAAGGACTTGAGCTCAACAAAAAACTCACCGACCACTCCAGCAATCTGGCTATTTTCGGTTTTACACTTGTGTTGGCGTCCAATCTTCTGGGGTGGCTTCCCTTGCTCGACGGGCTTCTCTTTTATCTGGTCGGATTGATCGCATTGAAGCTGCTCACCTTTAGCGAAATCCGCCGACGCATCCCCTTTGACATCTTTTTGCTCGTCGGCTCCGCGCTGGGCATCGCGCAGGTGATGCAAAGTTCAGGTGCTGCGCAACTCATCGTCTCAGCGATCCATTTCATCTTTAGTGATTGGGGTGTTTACGGGCAGTTTATCGCCGTCTACCTTATCAGTATGCTGCTCACCGAGCTGATCACCAACAACGCCGCAGCCGCGCTCGCTTTTCCCGTGGCCTACGCCACCGCGACGCAGTTACATGTAGACCCTACGCCGTTTATTTTGGCGGTGGCCTATGGCGCGAGTGCGAGCTTTATGACCCCTTTTGGCTATCAAACCAACCTGATGGTTTATGGCCCCGGTCACTATCGCTTCGGCGATTATCTGCGCATGGGTGCGCCTTTGTCGCTGGTATACGGCACGATCGTCGTGACCCTTATTCCGATCTTTTTTCCATTCCAATGAAAGGTGCCCCATCCATGTCTTCACCGCATATCGTCTGGCACGACCACCGCGTCAGCAAGGCCGAGCGCGCCGCGCTCAAAGGCCAAAAACCCTGCATTCTCTGGTTTACGGGACTCAGCGGTAGCGGCAAATCGACCATCGCCAACGCGGTGGAATCGGCCTTACATGTAAAGGGCCGCCACACCTATCTGCTCGATGGCGACAACATCCGCATGGGGCTCAATCGTGGGCTTGGCTTTAGCGAAGCGGACCGTGTGGAAAATCTGCGCCGTATCGGCGAAGTTGCGAAGCTCTTTGTTGATTCTGGCATGATTGTTCTGACCGCGTTTATCTCTCCCTACAAAAGAGAGCGCGAGAGCGTGCGTGCTCTGGTCGAAGCGGGCGAATTTATCGAAATCTTTATCGACACCCCCTTACATGTATGCGAACACCGCAACCCAAAAGGGCTCTATCAAAAAGCCAGAGCGGGGGAAATTGCGGAGTTTACGGGCATTAGCTCGCCTTATGAAGCACCAGTGAATCCGGAGTTACATGTAACGACCGACACACAGAGCATCGAAGCGTGCGTGGCGCAGATTCTCACCTATCTCGAAGACAAAGGCTACCTTCATGCTTGATACCATCCACCTAAGCGACATCACCGCCATCGCCCGCCAAGCAGGTGAGGCGATCATGCGGATCTATCAACAAGACTTCAGTGTCACCTACAAAGAGGACCAATCCCCGCTCACCGAAGCCGACACCCTCTCCAATGAGATTATCTGCAGCGCTTTAACGCGCCTCTATCCGAACATTCCGCTGCTCAGCGAAGAGAACAAAACGGTGCCCTTTGAGGAGCGCCGACACTGGGCGTACTACTGGTGCATCGACCCGATTGATGGCACCAAGGAGTTCATCAAGAAAAACGGTGAATTCACGGTCAATATCGCACTGATCCACAATGGCACCCCCGTGCTGGGCGTCGTCTACGCGCCTGCACTAGATGAGATGTATGAGGCTAAGGCGGGTGAAGGGGCGTACAAAAACGGCCAAAAACTCCCCTTACATGTAAACCCCGATCCAGAGCAGCTCCTGCGCGTCGTGGCGAGCAAATCGCACCTCTCCGCCGAGACTCAGGCCTTTATCGATACCCTTGCTCAGTCCACCGGGTCCATTCACCAAGTCGAGCGCGGCAGCAGCCTCAAGCTCTGTATGGTGGCTGAGGGCAGCGCCGACATCTACCCGCGCATGGCGCCGACCATGGAATGGGACACCGCCGCTGCGGACGCTGTAGTGCGCGAAGCGGGCAAGATGAGCTATCAGTTTGAGAGCGGTACTCCGATGGTGTACAA
>DZBC01000165.1 GCA_022729835.1 Sulfuricurvum sp.
TGTGAACAAAAATATTCTGCTGGCAGCCGCAATAGGCATAACTGGTGTCGCTCTTCTGTTTGTATTTCTGGATTCATCTGAGCCTGAAAACTCGATCTCTTCAAGCACGAATAGTGCTAGCGAACACCCGGCCACCTATGGTGACAATGCTAACGTTACCTATGACACTCCTTCTGAAAATCAATCAGCCCCTTCCGCCTCCCCCATTGCTGAAGACACCAAGCCTGTCAAAAAAGAACGAGAAAGATGGCTTGAAACGCGAGCCTTTGACAATAGTGGGACCTTTGAAATCGCCATCATGAACCCCAACCAAGACACTTCCATACCTGCCAAAAGCTACATTGACATCGCCGGAGTCATAGATGGAAAAAACTTCAATTTGAAGGTTCCTGATTATTTGGCCAATCAAGATCCATATACAGTCACAGTTAGAATACGTAATATGGAAACAAACGCCACCGAGTCGGTCCCTGCCTATTTTCTCAACTCCTTATCGGACGCAACACAACGTCATTTTGTCTCAATCAACTCAAAAGACGTTCAAAATATACGCCACGAAACAAAACCAAGAATCCTTCCCTTACCCGGAACCGACGAAAAATAAATCTCTGGAGACCACATACACATGAAAAAAGCATTCTCACTTATGGAATTGATGATCGTCATCATCATTCTCGGACTTCTGGCGGCACTCGTCATGCCTAACCTTATTGGTAAAAGCGAACAGGCCAAACAGAACCTCGTCTGTGTACAAATGAAGAGCATTAAAAATGCGCTCGATATGTTCAAGCTCGACAATGGTAGTTATCCGGAGCAGGAGCAGGGTCTAAACGCTCTGATCAAAAACCCCAATCCAGAAGCCTTCCCCAACTATGCACCCTCAGGCTATTTTGAAAACGCCATCGTGCCAAAAGACCCATGGAAGTCTTTATATATTTATGTCCAAACTGCAGACGGTTTGAATCTCATATCTTTGGGGGCTGATCGCAAAGAGGGTGGCAGCGGCGAAAACAAAGATATCACCTATGCCGACTGCATCAAGCAGTAGCAAAGGCTTCAGCCTTTTCGAGCTGCTGCTGGTTGTTGTACTGATCTCTGTACTTTACGGTGTCTTCGTCCACAAGCTCTCTACGCCCAAAAATAAGATTGATGATGCACTCACGCTTAAAAATCTCACATCTTATTTATCGACTCTGGAGTTCAGACGCAAAGTGGAGGTGATCTGTTTGGAACCTTGTAGTAGTTGCGATCTCTATATCGACGGTAAAAAAGCTAATGAGGAGGGGTTTAAGCTCTTTAAATCCTCGCCTAAGGTCTATTTTCCCGACCGCTTTGGACAAGTACGCCCCATCGACTTTTTGCCGATGCTCAGCCCTGAGGGGAGCCTCTCTCAGGTCTGCTTTCACTACACCTTGCGTGCCAACGGAAGCGGCTCACATTTTGCCCTTGAAGACGGCAAAGACTACTATCTCTTCAACCCTTACATGTACCCCGTTCAAGTTGTCAAAAGCTTCGCAGATGTCAGTGCTTTTTTTGACAACAGTAAAAAACTCCCCAACGATAAACGCGACTATGCACACTAAGGAACACTATGGTCTTTAAATACAAAGGACTTCTCGGCGACGGCTCAAAAACCAAAGGGCTGATCGAAGCAAACGACCTCGAAGACGCCAAACGACGCCTGCGCTCCAAGCAGATCTTCTACACCTCAATCTCCAATGAAGGCACCTCTATCTTTGGAAATCTGAGCTTCAAACGCCGAAAAACGATCTCAAGCGCTGCGCTTGCGACACTCAGCCGCGACCTTTCGATCTATCTCAAAGCGGGGATCTCCATCGTCAATGCTCTACGACTGGCGCAAAATCAGTACGCCGCCAACAAAACACTCTCCGGCTTTATCGCTACACTCATCACCCTACTCGATGAAGGCAAAAGCTTCTATCAGGCGCTTGAGACCCAGTCTATCATCACACTGCCCGACTTCTACAAACAGTCGATCAAGGTGAGCGAAAACAGCGGAATTTTGCAGGAAGTTTTACTTGAGCTCTCCGTCTTTCTCAAAGAACAAACACGGGTCAACAAGCAGATCCAAAACGCCTTCGCCTACCCCGCCTTTATCATCGTCGTCTCGCTCTTTATGGTCGCTTTTATGATCACTTTCGTGGTACCAAAAATCACAGGTATCTTTGAGCAACTCGGTCAAGAGCTGCCAGATATTACCAAGTTTGTCATCGCGCTGGGGGATTTCTTTACCCATCAGTGGATGTGGGTTGCCATCCTTACGGTCGCCATTGTTACTGGCTTTTCGATGCTGATGAAGCTCAGCCCCCCCTTTAAATACGCGGTAGATCTGATCATGCTAAGGATGCCATTTTTTGGCCCGATCATTCAAAGTTCGGAATTGGGCCGCTTTTCGTACATCTCATCGGTGCTGATTCGCTCAGGTATTCCCTTTGTACAAACCGCCAATCTTGCCGCCAACATTGTCAAAAACAGCGTCATTCGCAAAAAGTTCACCGATGCCGCCGCCAAAGTGGTCGAGGGGAGCAAATTCTCAAACGCCCTATTGCGCACCGGCGGCTATAAAATCGACTCCTCCTTCGTCCAAGCCATCGCTTTGGGCGAAGAGACCAGCGAAGTATCTGCTATCTTGAAAAACCTCTCCGAACTCTACTTTGAAGAGAACAAAGACAAAATCTCACTCTTTCTCTCCCTGCTCGAACCTGCGCTGATGCTCGTTGTGGGTGGCATTATCGGCTTTATCGTCGCGGCCATGCTGCTACCGATTTTCTCAATGAATATAGGAGCCCAATAGATGACACTTGCCATTGTCGTACCCTGCTACAACGAAGAGGCCGTTTTGGGCGAAACAGCCCATCGTTTACTTGAACTGCTCGGACGCTTGATTGCCTCTGGACGTATCGATGCGCACAGCACGATCTGCTTTGTCGATGATGGCAGTAAAGACCACACTTGGGAACTGATCGAAAAACGGGCCTCAGAATCCTTACATGTAAAGGGAATCAAACTCTCTCGTAATCGTGGACATCAAAACGCCCTACTTGCGGGGCTTTTTAGCGTGGAAGGCGACGCCATCATCAGCATCGATGCCGATCTACAAGACGATATCTCCGTCATCGAAACGATGGTGGATCGCCACCTCGAAGGATACGACGTCGTCTATGGAGTCCGCAAGGAGCGCACCGTAGATACTCCCTTTAAACGTGCCAGCGCTGAGGGATTTTATAAGCTGATGCGCCTAATGGGTGTCGATATCGTCTACAACCATGCCGATTATCGTCTGCTCAGCCGCCGCGCCCTCGAAGCGCTCAAAGAGTTCAAAGAAGTCAACCTCTTCTTGCGTGCGATGGTACCGCTTGTAGGCTATCAAAGCGCACAGGTCTTTTACGACCGCGCCGAACGCTTCGCCGGAGAGTCCAAATATCCGCTCAAAAAGATGCTCGCCTTTGCGTGGGATGGTATCACCTCATTTTCGGTGATGCCGCTTCGACTCATTACGGCAACCGGCTTTATCATCTTTATTGCCACGCTACTCATGAGCGCGTGGGTACTCGGGGTCAAGCTCTTTAGCGACGAAGCGGTGCCGGGCTGGGCCTCTACCGTGCTTCCGATCTACTTTATCGGGGGGATTCAGGTCTTTGCTTTGGGTATTGTGGGCGAGTACATCGGGAAAATTTACATGGAGACCAAAGAGCGACCCCGCTTTATCATCGAAAAGCAAATCTAAGTCAGACGAATCAGAGTTACTACCCAGTAACCCTCCGCTACGGCAAGCACTACTGCGCTCCATATAATCTTTGATTTAAGCCACACAAAGCGCTCCCACAGCGCCTCCAATCCCAAAACGATCAAAAGTCCGATGGCCCCAATCGTTGGGGTGAAGTAGCGAAAGTCGGAGTTACAGACCACCCAATAACCCGATAAAAAATGCACCACAAGCACCATATTCAGCCCGACTGCCACCAGTAGCATCTTGTAATCTATCACAAGCGTGCGCCACGCATACGCCAACCCGATACCGCCTACCACATAGAGCATTCCAAAAAGCAGTACCAGTTGCGAAGAGAGTTTAAAAAAGCCCCCTTGAGTAAAGTGTCTCGCATAATCAAACTCCCCGATCATCATCGTTCCGTAGAGATAGGTCGGCAGCGAAAAGCGCACGGCGTTACTGCCCATCACATGAGACTGCGCCGCCTCCAAGAGTGCGAGCGGATGAAATGAGGCGAAATAGCCCAAATCCAGTGCGGGAATCACCTGATTGCCATAGAGTGCGCTATTGACAAAGCGAAACTCCTCATTGGCCGGAATATGCGACTTGATGAGGGCAAAACCAAACAGCAGCAGCACCATGAGTCCAAAAATCAAGATCTCGCTTTTAATGCGCAGTCGAATATCGCGTACCCTATAGTAGAGCAGCAGCAGCACCGCAACAAAATAGAGTGCCAAAAGCAGCGATGAGATTTTGGTCAATGCCGCAAGCGCAATTGCGAGAGAGGCACGCCAAAAGTGCCGCTTGTAGCGTCTTTGCAGATAGGCACCGATCTCATAAAAAGCCCAAATCCCCAACACCGCATTAAGCGCATCGTTATTGATGACCCCGCCTAAAAAAATAAACGAAGGGGTAAAAGCCATAAAGGCCATAAACAAGTTGACGGCAAGTGCGCTACTGAGATAGAGCCTTGCTAGGGCAAGCGCAATCAAAAGCCAAAGAGCACTATAGAGCAGCGAAAGAGCGCGTACGGCCTGCATCGCCTCACCATCATGAAAGCCCGACGCCAAAGCCGCATTATAGACGACGCCGGAGCTGAGATAGTAGAGCGGCTGCTGCGGAAACTGCAAATCTTTATCGGGTTGAGGCAGATCAAAAGG
>DZBC01000166.1 GCA_022729835.1 Sulfuricurvum sp.
TGCATAGTCGTTGTAGGTGTAGGAGCCGATCGCGCCCATATCTGCTCCTTTGGATGGGAGATTATAGCGCCAACAGCGCCAGCCCCAAAAGCAAAATCACCCCAAGGCTACCAAACTCCAGCGCGGTTTTGAGCCGTGTAAAACGCGTGCTTACCCCACGGCGCAACAAGGTGCCAAGGGCGGCGGAGCCGAAGATCACGCTGCTCATGCCAAGGCTCATGGCCACCGCAGAGGCGCTGCCCACGGCATAAAGCCCTTGTGAAAGCGCAAAGATAAAGAGCGTCACGGTGCCCGGGCAGGGGATGATGCCCGCAGAGACGATGAGGGCCAGATCGGTGCTTTTGGGATCGACTTTGCAGGCGTTGCAGCCGCAACTGCTCAGATGGGGTTTGGGTGGGCTTACATGTAAGGAGAAGGCGTTTTGGGGCGCGGCGCTGAATTTTAGCTTTGGTTTGGCACGCAGGGCGCGGATTTTGCGTATGATGAGCCACAATGCAATGGCGATAATGAGCAGCGCCGAGATGACGGTGGTGAGCCGCACGATGTTCTCCATCACGCTTGAGAGTAGTGTGCCCAGCAGGGTGTAGACGATGAGCGTGAGCGCAAAGGCAGAGAAGGTGTGTACTGTACCGATGCCCAGCGCGACCCAAAGCGCACGCACGATGGAGCGCTCGTTGCCTACAAAATAGCTGCCTACCAGCGCCTTGCCGTGCCCCGGCCCCATCGCATGGACAAAGCCGTACATGTAGGCAAAAAGCAGGAGCGTCCAGAGCGCCTCGGTGCTGTGCTCTTGCTTGATGCGCACCATCAGATCACGCATGGATTCGATGGTACGTTCAAGCAGATTGGCCGCTTCGGGCGCAGGGGCGGCGGCGGTAGTGTTGGCTTCGTTGAGTGTGTTTTGGGGCGCTTCAAAAGCGATCGTAGCGGTAAAGAGATAGCCGCCAAGCTGCACGGGTAGTTCTGTGCCCAGCACGTCGATGCTCTGGGTGCGAAAATCAAAAAAGCCCCCCTCATCGGTAAACGCCATCATCAGCACGTCGCCCTCTTGCAGGTTTAGATCGCTGAGTCCTTTAAAGGTGAGCTGCAGGTGGGTACCGTCCATGCCAAGCGCAAAGCCCTCATAGCGCAAGGCCACCGCGCGCTCAGGCTCATTGCCGCGCGCGATCTTGAGCGTCGTGAGCATGGAGCGCGGCTGCATGTACTCTAGCTTGAGGCCAAGGATGTGCTCTAGCTCTTTAGGATCGAGCACGCCGTTACGGTCGCGGTCGTACTGAAAGACGATCTCGTCGGAATAGACCATACTAAAACGCCATACAAAATCGATCCGCTCCAGCCGTTCACCCTTGCACTGTAGCGTGATCCCCACCTCCGTCATGGGCGTCATGGCCATACATGTAGCGCAGCCGTAAAGGGCAGAAAAGGGTGCGAGCCACAAGAGCCACAGCAGCATCAGCCTCTTTGCCATAGTGCCCTCCCGAGTTCAAAAAGCCCCATCAGGGCCGTAGCGACCAAGATGATCGCCGCGCCCGAAGAGAGGCTGTACATGTACGCCAGCCAGAGTCCGATCAGGCTTGCAAGCAGCGCGAAGAGGCTTGAGAGCAGCATCATCTGCATCAGCGATTTGGCGATCTTTTGGGCCATATAGACCGGAATCGTGAGCATCGCAATGACCATAATCAGCCCCACGATCTTCATCGCCACCACCACGCTAAGACCGCACAGCAGCAAAATGAGGCCGTAGTAAAAGCGCACGTTGATCCCCAGCAGCTTGGCGTATTCGCTGTCGTAGGAGACGGCGAGGATTTCGCGATAGCGAAAAGAGACGATGAGCAGCGTCAGCAAGAGCAGCACCCCCATACCCAGCAGATCGGAGCGCTCGATGGCCAGAATCGAGCCAAAGAGGTAACTCATCAGATCGGCGCTGTAGCCCGGAGTGAGATCGACAAGGATGATGCCCGAAGCCATTCCCACCGCCCAGACGATGCCCACCAGCAGGTCGTTGTGCTCGCGTTTGTAGAGGGTGTAGTGCGCCATGACGAGCGATGCGAGCGCGGTAACGGCAGCAGTAGAGGCAAACATGGGCAGGGAGAAGAAGATGGAGAGCCCGATCCCCCCATACGCCGCGTGCGCGATGCCCCCGACGAGAAAGACCATGCGGTTCACCACCGCCAAAGAGCCGATCACCCCCGCGACGATGCTGATGAGCACCGCAGCGATCAGCGCGTGTTGCATAAACGGATAGGAGAGCACTTCAACCATGCAGACCCTCTAGCAGTTCAACTTCGCAGAAGTGCTCACCGTGCGCGGCGTAGGCGCTTTGCATGGCGGAAATGTCATGGAAGGTGAGGGTGCGGTTGATGTAGGCCACCTTTTTGGCGTAGCGCACCACCACTGCGATATCGTGGCTCACCACCACCACCGTCATCTTTTGGCCCAGTTTGGCCAGCAGCTCATAGATGTCGCGCTGGCCTTGCGGGTCGATACTGGAGGTGGGTTCATCAAGCATCAACACCTCCGGATGGGAGACCAGCGCGCGGGCGATCATCACCCGCTGGCGCTGTCCGCCCGAGAGCTCGCCGATGCGCCGATGCGCAAACGCCTCCATCCCCACGCTGCGCAACGCTTCGAGCGACTCTTCTCGTCGGTTCGCTGCCGCTGCGCCCATGCCCACCACATCCAGCGCAGTGATCGGAAACGCGGTGTTGATGTTGGTGTTTTGAGGGACGTAGCCGATGGCGCTTGCCTTACATGTAATGGTGCCGCGACTCGGGGTGAGCAGGCCTAGAATGAGCCGAAGCAGGGTGCTTTTGCCGCCGCCGTTTGGGCCGATGAGCGCGAGAAAATCGCCGCGCTCGATCTTTAGCGAGACATTTTGCAAGATCGCTTCGCGTCCATAGCCAAAGCTGACGCTGCGTAGCTCGATCAGGCTATCTTGCGATGGTGCGGGCGAGTTCAATGAGGTTGTTTGACCAGTCGGGATGCAGGGGGCTGAAGGGGCGCACGTCGATCTCCAGCGCATCGGCGAGCGAGCGGGCGCTACGCTCGGAGAACTCTTTTTGGGTGATGATGGCATGAATGTGCTCCTTTTTGGCCGTTTCGATCAGTTGCATCAGCGCTTTAGGCTTGGGCTCTTTGCCCTCTACCTCCATCGCGATCTGAATCAGGCCGTAGTCGCGCGCGAAGTAGCCCCATGCGGGGTGAAAGACCATAAACTTCGCGCCTTTTGGCGTCTGAGAGAGCGCCGCTTTGATGGCCTCATCCGTCGCGTCGATCTCGCGCATGAACGCCTCCAGAGACGCTTTGTAATGCGCCGCACCCGCAGCGTCGGCCTCCATCAGCGCATCGGCAATGGTGTGTGCCATGATACGCACATTTGCCGGCGATGTCCAGATGTGCGGATCGTGGGTGCCGTGGTCGTGATCGTCGTGCTCTTCATGAGCAAGTGCCATCTTCTCGATGCGTGCGTCGGTGCGGATGATCTTCATCGCGGGGTTGGCATCGCCAAAACGCCCCAGCCACGCCTCTTCAAACTCGATCCCTACGGCAAAGTAGAGCGCGGCTTTGGAGAGGGCCTTCATATCGGCGCTTTTGGGTTCATAGCTGTGCGGCGAACTCCCCGGCGGGACCATCACGGTGACATGGACGCGCGCACCGCCGATCTTTTGTACAAAGGTCTGTAGCGGCACGACACTGACCGCCACCTCAAGCGCGGCGGCTTGCAAGATCATCAGCAGGGTAAGCAACAGGGTTTTCATGGTGACTCCTTTAATGGCTGTATTGTAGTGAAGTATGGTTTAAATGCAACTAAGTCGCATCTATTAAGCATCATCGAAGTTACGGGCGCTACAATTTCGGCATGAATTTCGAAAAAGTCATCAAATCAAACGGTTTAAAAGCGACTCCGTCGCGTCTGCATCTGCTTGAGCTGCTGCATGCCTCCACGCATCCCGTGAGCTATGAGGAGCTCAAAGAGTCGCTACAGATGGACAAAGCGACTTTTTACCGCAACGTCGCGGCGTTCGAGAGCGAAGGGGTGATCAAAAGCATCGAATCGCACGACAAACGCCGCTACTTTGAACTTGCCACCGCGCCGCACGCCCACTTTATCTGCCTTACATGTAACCGTGTGGAGTGCATTGAGAGTACGGGCATGTTTTTGCTGCGCGGCTACGAGATCGAGAGTATCACCATCAACGGGCGCTGTCCGCAGTGCCAAACCCAAACTACAGGAGTACATTCATGAACACTTTGACCTCTTTTGCCCTTTCATTTAGCGCTGCGCTGATCCTTACCGGATGCGGCGGAGGCGGCAGTTCGGGCGGATCAAGCGGTAGCGTCGCCCAGTTGCCCGAGGGCAAAACACTTGCGTTTTACAACAGCCAAACCGGAGCGCAGATGGTCTTTGATACCACGGAGTCCAAATCGGTTTCACTCGATGAGAATGCCAGCAGCCCTCTCTATATGAAAGACAAAGAGCAGGGCCGTCTTGTCTATTGGCCTGACGAAGCGACAGGGGACGCGAAACTGATCATGTTCAAAGCCGCTTATGACTTTGAACGCGACGGCAATGTGAGCTTTGAGGATTTTATCTATCTGGGCCATTTCCACGGCACTGAGCTGGCGGCGCACGCTGCCAGCGAATTTGATCCTGCTGTGGCCAGTGCTATCAAACTTGCGACGCTGGATCGTTTGAGTGCCTATCTGCAGGAGCAATCAGAGATCAAAGAGGAGATCGAGGCGGCGATGCTGGCACAAAATGAGGAGCTTTGCACCTTCTATGTGCCCCAGCACGCCCATGAGGAGAATGCGACCGAAGCGCATAAACCGCTCCATTTTGCCATCAGTAAAAGTGCCAAACTCTACATCTTGGAAGAGGGCGAAGCG
>DZBC01000167.1 GCA_022729835.1 Sulfuricurvum sp.
AAGTGGCCGGATGTTCTGCGCGATTGGTGGCCGGATGCGCCGTTATATGCAAATTCGGAGCGTGGCTCCACTCCGCCCAAGCCCAATGTCTTCAAGATGCACCCACTCGAGAAACACTTATAAACATACATGTAGAGATTCACGCATTGGCCCAAAGCCTTCTAAAACACTCCGCGCAAGGTACAACCGAAACGCTAGAGGCCGAAATAGCGCAGATCAAAGCCATGCGCGATGAGATTGTCGGCATGTTGATGCAACTAACGATAGACCGTAGGCTGTAGACATGGCACGCACTATAGAGGAGGTAGCATACGTTACATGTAACGATCATGCGCCCGTAACTTATCGTTATTTCATTAATGATATATCGGTATTTAATCAATTCACATTTATACTTCGCTATCCCAATACAAAGAGACACAATGAGATCTGCAACATTATGGTTCATCCTGGTCGCAAGCGTTCCCATGTGGGGAGGTTCCCCATCGGGCGAAACGCTTTTTGAGCAAAAGTGTATGGCTTGTCATATGAAGGAAAAACCTTCGGCAGGAGCACAAGGTAGCATGCTTGCCCCTCCGGCAATGGGGGTGATGTTTAATCTGAAAAAGGCCTTTTCAAACAACAAAAAAGAGACGCTCGCCTTTATGCAAGACTACGTGATGGCACCAACCCCCGAAAAAGCCAAGTGCCTACCGCAGGCTATCAAGCGCTTTGGCATCATGCCTTCGATGAAAGATACGATCACCCCTGAAGAGCTGGTGCTGGTCACGGAGTACATGTACGCCGCATTCCCGCCTGCCGGATTCGAGCACAAGCGCTAGACGCACTGTTTAGCCGAATCAATAAGAGAGTGCGCGTTCGGGGTTACATGTAAGGGCTTCGCCCGGAGGCGAAGCGGGGAGGGGTGTGCTTAGCGCACGAGGTCGAAGAAGTAGTCCGTAGTGGCGATGCCTTTGGTCTCTTCGTCGAGTTGATCGAGGACCTTGTTGGTGATCCATGTGAGCAGGTTGAGCGCTCCGTCGTAGCCGCTGATAGAGTAGCGGTGTAGGTGGTGGCGGTCGAAAATCGGGAAGCCGATGTAGATCAGCGGGATGCCCGTGTCGCGCATGAGCTCTTTGCCGTAGCTGTTGCCGATCATGAAATCGACAGGCTCGGTGAAGAGCAGACTGCGCATGTGCCAGAGGTCTTTTCCGGCCCATACATGTAAGCTCTCTTTTGCCGGTGAGGTATCAAGCAGTGCGCGCATCTCGTCTTCCCAGCCTGAAGGAGCGTTGTGACAAAGCACGTGCGTAGGCTCAGCACCCATCTCCAACAAGAAAGAGACCATACCGATCAAGAAGTCAGGGTCTCCCCAGATGGCGAATTTTTTGGCGTGCATGTACGGATAGCTGTCTTGCATCGCATCAACCAGTCTGCCGCGCTCAGTTTTAAGCTTAGCAGGAACCTCTTTACCGGTCAATTCAGCAAGTTTCATCACGAACTCGTCGGTACCTTTGAGGCCCACGGGGTTAGAGAAACCGCCTTTGTGTTTCCAGCGTTTTTGAACCATTTTCATGGTTTTAACGGTCGCATACTTCTGCAGTGAAATCGTAGCAGTTGAGTTTGCACAGTCTTTGGCATCTTCGATCTTGGTGCCGCCGGCAAACATGTGGTACTCGCCTGCAGGCATATCCCACTGATCAGAGTGGTCACCCAGCATGATGTAGTTTGCACCGAATGCTTCTACGATGCTTTTGACCGAACGAAGTGAACCGATGTACGTCTCAAAACCGGGGATGATGTTGATGCGCTCTTTTTTCTCGCCTTCTTGGCCTTCGGTCAGTTGCTGCATTGTCGCTTGCATCATGTTGTCATAGCCCGTGATATGGCTACCGACAAATAAAGGCGTATGCGCAAAAGGAACCGGATACTCGCGTGGCAAGAACTCGCCGCCGTCTTCGTCTTTGGCACCTTCGATGAACGCATAGAGGTCATCGCCGATAACTTCTGCCATACATGTAGTCGAAACCATGATCATTTTGGGCTTATAAACCGCTGCGCAGTTTTTGAGGCCGTCTTTCATGTTGGCCAAACCGCCAAATACCGCCGCGTCTTCTGTCATTGAGTCCGATACACAGGGTGTTGGCTCTTTGAAGTGACGGGTAAAGTACGAGCGAAAATAGGCCACACAGCCGTGTGAACCGTGTACATAGGGCATGGTATCTTCAAAGCCAAGCGCTACCATTACGGCGCCCAGAGGCTGGCACGCTTTGGCAGGGTTGACGGTAATGGCTTCACGCGCAAGGTTTTTCTCGCGGTAATCCCATGATTTGGTCCATTCAGCAACCTCTTGAACCTTTGCAGGGTTGATCGCACCCATGCCGCCTTCAAACTGCTTCTTATTAGCCAGTACTTCTTTGTACTCAGGCTTTTGGAAGAGCTTCTGTCCGTTTACAATTTCTTCTGCATTTTGCATAATCGTTCTCCTAAGTCAAAAAAGAGGCTTACGCCTCTTTGTCCCATGGGGCCTTGGTGTGCGCCCATACAGGTGAGTTCATCGCCAAGTCCATGTCTTTGGCGAAGATGGCGAAGCCGTCGTATCCGTGGTACGGACCGCTGTAATCCCAAGAGTGCATCTGGCGATACGGCAGACCCATCTTTTGGAACACATACTTCTCTTTGATCCCTGAAGCTACAAGGTCAGGTTGAAGTTTTTTCACGAACGCTTCGAGCTCATACTCATTGACGTCGTCGTAGATCACGGTAGAGCGGAAGATCTCTTCTTTGGTGCGTTTGTAGTCGTCGTCGTGGGCAAACTCGTAACCCGTACCGATCACTTCCATACCGAGGTCTTCATAAGCACCGATGACGTGGCGCGGGCGCAGACCGCCGACGAACAACATAACCGTTTTGCCCTCAAGGCGTGGGCGGTATTTGTTGATGACCGCGTCTACCATAGGCTGATACTTAGCGATCACCTCTTCACATTTGGCTTGGACAGACTCATCGAAGAAGGCTGCGATTTTGCGCAGAGATTTGATCGTCTGGGTTGGGCCGAAGAAGTTGTACTCGATCCAAGGAATCCCGAACTCTTTCTCCATGTGACGGCTGATGTAGTTCATCGAGCGGTAGCAGTGCAGCAGGTTCAGCTTCACTTTTGGCGTCATTGCCATCTCTTTGAGCGTCGCATCACCCGACCACTGAGCAACAACGCGAAGACCCATCTCTTCGAGCAAAATACGGCTTGACCATGCATCACCGCCGATGTTGTAGTCGCCGATGATCGCTACGTCGTACTCTGTCGGAACGATCGCATCGTCAAGGGTGTCTACTTTGCCATCAAAGATGTAGTCGCGCACGGTGTCGTTGGCGATGTGGTGACCCAGTGACTGAGAAACCCCACGGAAGCCCTCGCAGTTGACCGGAACGATCACTTTGCCGGTTTGCTTGGCATACACTTTTGATGTTGCATTGATATCGTCCCCGATCAGACCGATCGGACACTCAGACTGCACGGTGATCCCGTTGTTGAGCGGGAAAAGTTCATCAATTTCGCCAAAACATTTGGTCAGTTTTTTGTCGCCGCCAAATACAATGTCTTTCTCTTGGAAATCCGAAGAGAAGTTCATGGTAACAAACGTATCGACACCCGTAGTACCGATGTAGTAGTTACGGCGACCTGCGCGTGAATACTGTCCGCAGCCGATAGGACCGTGGCTGATGTGAACCATATCTTTGACAGGACCCCATACGACCCCTTTACTTCCGGCATACGCACAGCCGCGTTGGCTCATGACACCCGGAACGGTCTTTTTGTTGGAGCGGACATCACCGCAGGTTTTTTGACTCTCGTCATCAGGCGTACCGACACCAAGATGTTTGGCGCGGTTTTTTGCTGCTTTGGAAGGGTAGGCTTTGAGTACCTCTTCGACGGCGGCTTTTTGTTTCGCTTCTAAGGATTCTGGTCCCATAATATGCTCCTTCTGGTCTCTATATACTACGCCGCTACGATGCGGAACATAGACATAGAATCAAATTTTTTGCACATATGCATGGATTCATCATCACCGTCAAGACGCTTGGAGAGCTCGGCAATTTGGTAGCGGTTGGTGTAGATCATATAGTCGGTCTCAGCCGTTTTAGCGTAGTGCACCAGCGCTTTGAACATAAAAGTGTCTTTCTTGGTGTATGAAAGCTCCTCTTTTTGGTTTTCGCGGCTGGTCATGTACATCTTGATCTCGTTGATACCATCAATACCGCCAACTTTTGCAAGCTCTTCGTCGAGTTTCGCGACAACTGTTTGATCCGGAATAGTATTTCCCATAGCTGCTGGGAAGTGAAAGCCTAAAATAAACATATAATTCTCCTTCTTTTTCTGTTATTTTCTTTTCATTATGAGAATGTAAACGTCACCCCGGCTTCACCGGAGTGACACCGCGATTGGCTTACATGTAAGGCTTACGCCTCTGCAGATTTACCGATGTTATCGACGTCGGCTTCTTCTTCGAGACCGAACTTCATCAGAAGGTCTTCGAGGTCATCCATTTCGAGCGGAGTAGGAATGATCTTCATATCATTCGCGATGATTTTGCGTGCAAGCTCTTTGTACTCAAGCGCTTGGTCTGATTTTGGGCTGTACTCAACAACGGTCATACGGCGAAGTTCCGCGTGCTGAACGATGTTGTTACGGGGTACGAAGTGGATCATCTGTGTGCCAAGGTCTTTTGCAAGCTCTTTAGCAAGATCGTATTCGCGGTCGGTCATACGGGCGTTACAGATCAGACCTGCAAGGCGTACACCACCGGTGTTTGCGTACTTCAAGATCCCTTTAGAGATGTTGTTGGCCGCGTACATCGCCATCATTTCGCCTGACATTACGATGTAGATCT
>DZBC01000168.1 GCA_022729835.1 Sulfuricurvum sp.
CACTCAAAACTCCGCCTGAATCCGCCCAAAGACCCCCGACTTAATCCGCGTCTCATCACCGTTAAAGGCCGCACTTCCCACAACACCCTTGGCATACCCGCTGAGGCTATCATGGAGCTGTGCGTACGTGGCGCCTATATCCAGAGCAAGCAGCGGATGAAGCTTGTGCGTCACCATCGCCATCACTTCGCTGCCTACTTCACTACGGCGCGCTTTGGCCTGCGTCGCGCCAAACCAGCCGCCGCTAAGCTGCAGCGTCGTGTCGCTTGCAAGCTCAAAACGGCTGCGCCACTGAAGGCTGCTCAGGCCATAACCGTTGTTGGAGATATTGATCGAATCATCGGCAAATCCGGTGTCGCTTTGAGGCATGACGGTCAGCACCGCCGTATAGCCCCAATAAGAGTTGGTTTTGGCAAAGGCGAGCGGCACCAAAAAGCCCGCACCGTTTTCATCGCCGCTGGCATGGCTGAGCAGCAGTTCGTGACGCTGATCGCCAAGCTGCGCCGCAAACTCCAGCAGCGCCGCAAACCCTTCGGCATCCTCTCCATGATCAAAGAGCTTGCTTTCGGAGCGGCTATAGAGCGCCTCTGCCTTACATGTAAACACTTCCGTAAGCTCCCCCGATAGCCCCAACACGGCGTTTACATGTAAGCCCGAATCCCCGTTATGGGGCACCTCCAGCACGCTTGAGGAGAGCGTTACGGCCTCGCCATAACGCAGATCGAGTTGATAGTGCAGCAGATCGTCCTCGCCCTTGCGCTCATCGCCCTCTTGCAGCTGCGCCGCAAAGTAGTGTGCGCTCCACGCTCCGCCTAGAGTGCTAAAACCCTCAAGGGCGAGCGGATTGTAGCCCCAACCGGCGCTATAGAGCAGATCATGGTGGTACTCTTTAACCGGCACAAAACCGCCGCGCCACCGGTGCGCCGCGTTGGGGGCAAAATCGACATAAGCGTGGCGGATCAGCACGCCGTTACCGCCCGCATCTTTGGCATCGGTCGTAGAAGCATTGGTGTGGTTGAGCTGAAAACGCACCGAACTGCTGAGCTTTTCGTCAAAACGGATATCGACGTTTTGGCGGATGCGCGCGCGGTAGGCGCTCTGGCGATCCTCCTCTTTCAAATCGTTATCGATGCTGTAAAAATTGACGCGGTACTGACCCGGAAAAGTAAGCGCATAGCGCGGTTCAAGCGCTTTAAGCTTTGCTTCGATGGCTTCAAAACGGGCCGTATCATCGGCGTAGAGCGCCGCGCAGAGCAGCACAAACAGAAGCGCTCTCATGGTCGATTCACGCTTTGAAGCTGCTCTAAAAACCCATCGGCGTCCGCGCCGCCAACCATCATGCGCCCGATCGGCTCACCGCTTGGAGTGAGAAAATAGTACGTCGGCGTACCGATCACCTTGTAGCCGTATTTGTCCGGATGGCGTACGATATTGACCTCTACAGGGATAAAAAAGGCTTCGATATACTCAGCTACCCGCTCATCTTCATAGACGGTTTGCTTCATGTAGTTGCACATCTTACATGTAGGCGTCGAGAACATCAGCATCACCTTTTTGCCCTCCTGCTTCGCCTGCGCCAAAGCCGCTTCATACGACGCCGCCCAATCCGGTTCGGCCCATAATGCCGAGGTTAAAACCATGAGTGCTATGACTGTTTTACGCATCGCTTCTCCTAAAATGTGAGTACTTTATCGCTGCTAATGACCCAATCGGCAAGCACCTGCATCGTAGAGCTGAGGCGCTCATCGAAATAGGGGTGGTTTTTGTAGATGCCGCAGCGGGCGTTACATGTACCGCACACCTGCACCTTCACTCCGTCGTCGTAGAGCTTTTTGAGCATCAAAACCAGATCAAATTCATAGCCTTCGGGCTTACAAGTAACCTCACGCGCCAGATCGACGGCGTCGTTCATCAAAAAAAGCCGCACCTGCTCACCGCTCTTGTGCAGGGTTTTGGCCAGCCGCAGCGCATTCCACGTCACATCCGTGCCGTCATAGGGCGGATGGTTAAGCATGATGGTGGTCATCACTACACCTCCTTTATGAATCGATGTAAAAGCATTGTAGTCATTGAATATAAAATTAACGTAAATTTCCTAATAAGCCAAATAGCTAATTAATGCTTTATTTCAACCTCATGTTATAATCCGCCCAACCGCTTCAAAGGATGAATACAGCCCATGCTCACGATGCACCAAAAACTCAAAATCTTCAAAGCGCTCGGTAACGAAACCCGCTTTTTGATCTTCAAAAACGTCTTCACTGGGGGCTACACCTGCTCGCTGGACAAAAAACAAGAAGGAGTCGAAATCAACCCCATCGCCACCTGTGTGAGCACCGTGGCCGAACACTTCAACTTTTCGCTGCCGACCATCTCGAACCACATCAAAGAGTTGCGCGAAGCGGGCATCATCACGGTCGAAAAAAAAGGCAACAAGGTCTACATAGAGCCCAATATCGAGACCATCCGCGAAATGGCGGAGTGCTTTGCGACGCTGGTAAGCAACTTCGACGCCAACCGCGAACTCTTTTTCAACCACACCCCCAAGGAGTCTGACGATGCAAACCCTTGAAATCTTTTGGCGCTTTTTGCTTCTGGGCCTTACGAGTTTCGGCGGGCCGACGGCGCATATCGGCTACTTTCGGCTCGCGTTTGTTGAAAAGCTGCGGTGGCTAGACGAGGCGGAGTTTGCCCGCACGCTCGCCTTGTGCCAACTCTTGCCGGGGCCAGCGTCGAGTCAGCTCGGCTTTGCCATCGGGCTGGCGCGCGCCGGGTTGCTCGGCGGCATTGCGGCCTTTGTGGGCTTCACCCTCCCCTCCATGCTGCTGATGATCGCGCTCGCGCTTTTTGCTTCGGGTGAGGGAACGCTGCTTGATGGGGCAATCTGGGGGCTGAAACTCTTTGCCGTAGCGGTGGTGCTTGATGCGCTCATCGGCATGAGCAAGAGCTTCGCAAGCACCCCGCGCACCCGCGCCATCACCCTACTCTCGGCCTCTGCGCTCTGGCTCTTTGAGGGGGTCGCGGCGCAGATGGGGGTGCTCTTGCTCGCCGCGCTTTTTGGCGCGTACACAATGCCGCGCGAAGGGGACGCGGCACGTGCCAAGCAGGGGCGTATCGGATGGATGGCACTTGGGCTTTTTGTGCTGGTTTGGGCGGCGCTGCCCTTTGTCTCTGATCTGGCAGCCTCGTTTTACAGCGCCGGCAGCCTCGTCTTTGGCGGCGGACACGTCGTGCTGCCGCTGCTGGAGCAAAGCGTGGGCGCACAGGTCGGCGCCGACCGTTTTATGCTCGGATACGCCTCGGCTCAAGCGGTACCGGGGCCGATGTTTAGCTTTGCGACCTTTTTGGGTGCCGAGCTCTCGCCGGATGCGCCCATTATCGGAGCGCTCATGGCTACGCTGGCGATTTTTGCGCCGGGATTTTTACTGATTCTGGCCTTTAGAGGCGCGTGGGAGCGACTTTTGGCGCTGCCCCGTCTGGGCGGGGCACTGGGCGCCATCAACGCCGCCGTGGTGGGCATCTTGCTCGCCGCGCTTTATGATCCGATCTTTATCTCTGCGGTCCACTCGGGCTTTGAGCTATCAATTGCGGTGCTGGGGTATCTGCTGCTCTCCAGCAAAAAGGTGCCGATTGTGCTTTTGGTGCTCCTTTTTGCGTTGTTTGGAATTTTGGCTTACATGTAACATAGTTGATATGGTTGCAAAGTGTATGTAAAATTGACAAAATCCTAAAGTAGCTATACAATATCGAAAATATGACAAAGGATCAATATATGACAGCACGCCTTGGTGTCAGAGAGATTGTACGCAACTTCAATATTCTCGAAAACTATGAATATGTCGAAATCGAAGATAAAAAGAGCCATGCGCTTAAAGGGCTGTTTGTCTCGGCAGCGCTGCTTGAGGAGGTCAAAGCCTTCATCGATGCCAAACTTGCCGCCGAAAAACAGCGCAAACTCGACGCCCTGATGCCTTTTGTGGGGATGGTTCACGGTGCGTTTGACACGCTGGACACCCAAGCCATCAAAGCGATCAAACAAGAGAAATACCGTGACTAAAAAACTCTTTTTGGATACGAACATCGTGATCGACATGATCGACGATGCCAGAGCCGCGCACCCCAAAGCCAAAGCAACCCTCGTAAAAATCATCCAAAATGAGCTAGAGGTCTATGTGAGTGAGGATATGATCAGCACGATCTATTACATTCTGCGGGGCAATCCAAAGGTCCTTCTCTTTTTCCAAAGTATCTTAAAAGAGTGGCATGTGGTCCCTTTTGGTAGTCAGGTGATCTCAGAGGCGATCGCGCTGTGCCTTGGCGGCGGAGGGGATTTGGAAGATACCATGCAGTGCCTCTGCGCCAAAAAGCACGGCTGTACGTTGCTCCTGACGCGCGACCTTACCTTCACCGACTGCGGCATCAATGTCGTGACGTATGAGCAGTTTTTGGCGTCATAAATACACACTGTTTATCACTGTTTTGATCTTTTCGAATACCTAGAGGCCTACATGTAAGGCTTATGCATCCGCTTTGGCGCGAAACCTGCCAAAGAGCTTCACCGCCCCCAAAGCCGCTGCGCCGACCACCAGCGCCGCAAGCAGATCGGCCAGCAGCGAAGGCAGTACATGTAAGGCTTCATGCACCGCTTCGATATGGTGCACAAACATTCCGCCGCCCACCAGCAGCATGGCCAACGTCCCCACCACACCCAGCATGCGGATCACCTTGGGCAGCGCAGCCACCAGCAACGCGCCGACACGCTCATGCCCTCGGCTTTGCAGGTAAAACCCCGCATCATCCATCCGCACCAAAAGCGCCACCAA
>DZBC01000169.1 GCA_022729835.1 Sulfuricurvum sp.
TGGGTGGCCGGATCAAAACGTCACGGGTGGCCGGATGGGTGCGTTTTTTGCACTTCTTGAATCGACCCATTTCGCGCAAAAGATCCGTCAGATCGACACACGAAGCGCAATGGGATCGGATCATGCATGTCGCTTCCAAGATCAAACACTATATGGTGCTCAAAAGTCTTATGTCGCTTGCTACGGGCTTTTTGGTCTGGGTAACACTGTGGCTTTTTGGACTCGACTACGCGGTACTTTGGGGCGTTCTGGCCTTTTTCCTCAACTTTGTGCCCAATATCGGCTCACTCCTTGCGGCAATACCCGCAGTACTTTTGGCGGTGGTACAGCTCGGGTTCGCTCAAGCAATCTGGATCGCGCTGGCTTATGTCACCATCAACACCGTGATCGGGTCGGTGATCGAGACGAAGATGATGGGTAAGGGGCTTGGACTATCGACGCTGGTGGTCTTTTTGTCGTTGATTTTTTGGGGATGGCTGCTGGGACCCGTGGGTATGCTACTCTCTATTCCGCTCACCATCATGGCCAAAATTGCTTGCGAGGGGTGGAGCTCAACGGCGTGGATCGCCGTAATGCTGGGTAGTGGTGAAGAGGAAGAGGTACGCCGATAGGCGTTACATGTAAGGGCTAGATGAGTACATGAGCGACGAATTTGCTCATGTTGTCCATGATCTTCCCGCCGCGACGAAAGCCTAATCCGCACGCTTCATAGGCAAAGAATACGCCCGCTTGATAGGCGTTGCCTTCGCGGTCTTGCACAAAATTTACATACTCTTGATAGATGGCTTTGTAGTTGCCATAAGGTCCATCACGCTCGGCGATGAGTGCTCCGCTCGCGTCAAAAATGCGGGTGTTGGCTCCTTCTCGCCCGAAGCAGCGCTTCTCAACATAGCTAACTCCTTGAAGCGGTTCAAACGAGGTACGCAACAGATAAGGTGATTCGGGAAAGAGATCGCAGAGGATCTTCATCATCCCTTTGGATTGAAAGAGCAGGGTATAGGCTGGGTTGAGGATGATCGCTTTTTGGTGAAGCATGATCTGCCCTAGCAACATAGCGAGTTCAGGTTCGCTTGAGCCGATCTCTTCCCATGGATAGAGCTTGAACCAGTACTCATAGGGGTTATCGTGCGCATCGAAGATTCCCTCTGCATCAAACTTCACACGGTCAAGAAATTCAAATCCTGTGTTAAATCCCGCGTCGGTGGCTATCTGGCGCAATAGCCTTGTGGTGGTCTCCTCTTCGGCATTGCCCTCGACGCTGGAGAAGAGAATTTTCCAACCATCATAGTGTTCTTCAAACTCCTGCGGATCGTCAAAAAGGGTGATGAGGCGGCGAAAGTTGTCGCCAATGGCTTGATAGACGTTGTTGAACTGTCGCTCTTCATCCATGCCGTTGTGTTTGAGTAGTGCCCATTGCAGCACAGCGGTTTCAAAAAGAGAAGTCGGCGTATCGGCGTTGAATTCGATCAGTTTGATCGGCGCTCCTGCGATGCCGCCTGAGAGATCGAAGCGCCCGTAAAGGTGCCAATGAACATCGTTTTCCCAGCTTTTTTTGATCGGTTCTATCAGATTAAAGGGAATTCCCAGCTCAAAAAATAGGTTGTTATCGATGACGTACTGTGCCGCTTCGACGTACATATCATAGAGGGCGTTGGCCGCTTCATAGTAGGCTTCGGCTTCGGCGTCGCTTACATGTAAGAGCTTATCAGCGATATATTTGCTTTGATCATTGTCGGTGTGCCATGCAAAGCCGAGTTCTTCTAGTGTGGCGTCGTCGATGGGACGGATCGATTCAAAACTCAGCATGATTTACGCTCCGTACGAGGTGGGTGAGGTTTTAGAGGGGGACTGTTTGGTGTCGCCGAAGTAACTTTTTTTCTGGGTATTGGCGGCGCCGGATGTACCACCCGTTTTGTTCGCGTGGTAGGCGGAGCGGTTGGCGCTGTCACGATGACTTTGAAAATTGTTATTTTTCATCAGTGCATTGCCGATCATATTGCCCAGCAAAGAGCCTGCGGCGACAGCGAGAATCGTGCCTGCTAGACCCATGCCCGCATCACTTGGCGGGGCATTGAGCTCGGATTGGCCTGCTTCTACCTTCTCATACTCCTGCTGGGCCAGCGTCTTCATCTCCTCTTCGTTCATGAAACGTTCGGTCATGTTGCCTTGGGCGTCACGTTCGCGGATAATGGCGCGGTTGGGGCCATCTGTGGGCATCTCCTCAATCACTTTGTAGCCGCCATCGCTTTGTTGTTCGATCACCAAAAAGCGGTTTTGGGGCTCTTGCTGCTCTGATGCGCAGCCCCCAAGCAGACTCATAACGATTACGCCGACACTTCCCAGTGCAGCCGTACCGATGGTGTTGATATGTTTCATGGTTTGAGATCCTTTTTGTCCAAAGTGATAAGACGCCCCAACTCATCATCAAAGAGCGTGACCTGATGGCGTCCGTCGTAAAAAAGTGTGCCGTAGTATACATGACGACCATCGCCAAATCGTACATTCTCTTGTTGGAGCAGCGTTTTCCCAGCTTCTTTACCCAAAGAAGGGACAAAAAGCAACAAGACGGGTATGAAAAAAAGCGCGTATAGGGTGATGGTAGCGCTTTTGCTACGGACATAAATGGCGACAACGCCAAGCAGCAAGGTGAGGGCGATCAGGAGGTAGGGATTTTGATGCTCCGCAAAAAAGGTATTGTAGTATTCGTGGATATCGTGGTGATCGAGATAGTGCATTTTGATCGCCAGTAGCGCCATAAAATCGAGAATCAGCGTGAAAAAAGCGCCTGTGAGCAGTGCTTGAACCAAGCGGATCATCGTAACCTCTTTTTGCGTTTATTACCTAAAAAATAGATACGTGAGGGGGTGGTTTCAAAGAGGCCGCGCGCGTCTTCGACAATGACGTCGGCGTTGTCATAGGCAAAGCTACGCTCAAAGCGCTGCCCGGAGTGGTTGGCGGAGGTGGAGTAGCACCAGATCATACGTTGCACAAAGCGTAGATGAATCGGATCATGCACGACACGTAATGCTTCATCTTTGCAGACAAAAGTAACGCCACGGGCACGGCGTACAAAGTTTTTATGTGTATTGGGTATGCGGGAGAGGGTATTTAAAGTTTTAAATGAGTCGTAGACTTTTAAAAACTGTTTTTGCGGAGGTCTGGCCTTCACCTGTGCCAGCCGCGTACTGTTACGCGAAAGAAAACCGACCGTCGTATCGGTCTGAATCAGATAGACGGCCTCTTTTCTCATGACTCTGCAAGAAAATCCTGAAGCGCACGTGGACGGTTCCAATCAGGATCGCGCATTTGCGTCAGGGCGTCTATGGCGGCGCGCGCCGCGCTGAGCGTGGTGAAGTAAGGAATATTGCGGCGCAGCACGATCTGGCGGATCAATTCAGCATCTTTTTTAGAAGTGTTGTTGTCGGAAGTGTTGATTGCCATGGCGACCTCGCCATTTTTCATCATATCTTCGATATTGGGGCGCCCTTCAGAGATTTTGAGCACACCTTCACAGGGGATGCCCGCATCGGCGATGGCCTTTTGGGTGCCGCGCGTGGCGATCAGATGAAATCCATGCGCCAAAAGGCCGCGTGCGATCTCAACACCTTGGGCTTTATCATTTTCGATGAATGAAAGAAAGCAGGTTCCTTTTGTGGGGATATTATTGCCTGCCGCCATCTGGCTTTTGGCGAAGCTAATGCCAAAATTGGAGCTAATCCCCATCACTTCTCCGGTGGATTTCATCTCGGGCGAGAGTACTGGAGAGGCACCGTAGAGTTTGTTGAATGGAAAAACAGCCTCTTTGAGTGCGACATGGTTTTTGAGGCGCGGTTTGAGCAGACCTTCACCCTCCATGACGATGTTGTAATGGTCATAGTAAGCCAGAGCATCACGCAGCGTTTCACCCACCATGACGCGTGTAGCAACTTTGGCCAGTGGCATACCAGTCGCTTTGGAGACGAACGGTACGGTGCGCGAAGCACGGGGATTGACCTCGATGAGGTAGATTTCGTTTTGATGGATGGCGTATTGGATGTTGAGCAGTCCGATGACGCCAAGGCCCAGCGCGATGATTTTGGTTTGTTGCTCTACTTCGGCTTTAAGTGCTTCACTAAGACTCACAGGAGGAAGTGAGCAGGCGCTGTCACCAGAGTGAATACCAGCCTCTTCGATGTGCTGCATGATAGAGCCGATATAGACCTCTTTGCCATCTGTAATCGCATCAACGTCAAGTTCCATGGCCTGATCAAGGAACTTATCCACCAGCACGGGTGCGTCGTTGCTGACCGATACTGCGGCGTCCATATACTGGCGTAGTTCTGCTTCACTATAGACGATCCGCATAGCGCGACCACCCAGAACAAAGGAGGGGCGTACAAGTACGGGATAGCCCAGAATCTGAGCGACGGCGACGGCTTGCTCTTTGTTGGTGGCAATACCGTTGGCAGGTTGTTTAAGCTTGTGTCCTGTGACGAAGGCGGCAAATTTTTCACGGTCTTCTGCCAGATCGATCACACGTGCGGACGTACCTGCAATTTTTGCTCCGATCGCCGTGAGTGCATTGGCGAGTTTGAGCGGCGTTTGACCGCCGAAATGTACGATAATGCCATCGGGTTGCTCATATTCAATGATGCTGCGCACACGTTCAAAATCGATCGGTTCAAAATAGAGGACATCAGAGGTGTCATAGTCGGTGGAGACGGTTTCGGGGTTGCAGTTAACCATGATCGATTCGATCCCCATTTCACGTAGGGCAAACGCGGCGTGGACGCAGCAG
>DZBC01000170.1 GCA_022729835.1 Sulfuricurvum sp.
AACTCTCGTGTAGTTCGCCTCGATTGGCACCGATGGCTGCTGCTTCGCCCGTGAGGTGGCCCTCGGCAGTGATGACATAGCGATCATCAAAGCGCTCAAAGCGCACGACAGCTTCGCCTATTTTCCCAAAAACTGAAAAGGTGACGTCGTATCCAGCGGAAATGGTCTGCGCGCCCAGCGTCACGCTCAAGAGCAAGAGGAGTAAAAAAGGCATGAAGCTCCTTAAAGCATTTGCATGATCATAGCGTGATTCGTTATCATACGGCACTACATGTAAGGGGTCGAAGGTGCAAATGCGGATTGAATCGGTTACGACGACACCACTTGAATCGCCGCAGTTTATGACGCCCGTGCGGATTCATTACCGCCAAAATGGCGAGCTGCGTTCGTGGGAAGCAGTACGCAGCTTTGACAGTGTGGCGGTGTTGCTCTATCACAAACCAAAACAGGCGTTTTTGCTGGTCAAACAGTTTCGCCCACCGGTCTATCTCAACGATGCCAGTCACCTTTATACCTATGAACTCTGCGCTGGAATCATCGACAAGCCGCTCTCTTTGGAGCGTATCGTCATTGAGGAGATCGAGGAGGAGTGCGGTTATCGCGTAGCACCTGAGAGAATCGAAAAAATCACGTCGTTTTTTACCAATGTGGGCGTCTCCGGCTCAAAGCAACATCTCTTTTTTGCGCTCATAGATGAAAAAATGCGCTGTGGCGATGGTGGTGGTGTGCATACTGAATATATAGAACTTGAGTGGGTGCCGATTGATCAAGCACGCAACTTCGTATATGATGAGTGCAAAGCCAAAACACCAGGGTTGATGTTTGCGTTTTACTGGTTTTTTGAGCGTTATACACTATACAGATAGAAGAGTCGGGCTACATCTAAGGCTTATCCAGCACGGTGATGCAATCCTCCCCTTTGGGTACGAGACAGAGAAAGCGGTAGGCCTCATCACCTAGGGTTTCGTAGGCATGCGGCTTATTAGCGGGTATATAGAGGATGTCGCCGGCCTTGGCTTCGAACTGCTCATCACCGATGTACACCTTGGCTTTTCCGCAAAGCACATATTGCTCATGTTCGATTGTGTTGATGTGCATCGGCATATGACCACCGGCTTCAATCTCAAAACAGCGCATAGCAAAGTGCGCCGTCTCTTCAGGTGAGAGCAGCATCTTCATACTGACGCCTTTGCCTGCTTTTTGAGGCGTAAACTCAATGGTTTCAATTGTTTTGTGTAAGTACATTAATGCCCCTTGCAATCAATTTAAAGCTAGACGATATTATAGCGTGCACAAGGGTTTCACTGAGGGCAGAACAGCATGCCTTACATGTAAGCAATGTCCAAGGAAACAGCCCATTCAAGATGTGTTATGATTCGCTCTAATTGATCCAAAAGGTATCCCGATGAATCTTGACCGAGCGTATAAAGCGCTGGATCGCCATTTTCAGTCGGTTGAGAGGATCATCCTCTCCAGACAAGACGCGGTGACGGGCTTATTGCCTGCCAGCACCGCTGTCAATGCACATGGCGACTACACCGACGCTTGGGTTCGCGATAATGTGTATAGCATCTTGTGCGTCTGGGGCTTAGCGCTTTCCTACCGTAAATACCACCCTGATCACCACCGTAGCTATCTGCTTTCTCAGAGTGTTGTCAAGTTGATGAGGGGCTTGCTAGGTGCCATGATGCGACAGAGTGATCGCGTCGAGCGCTTTAAAAACAGTCTCGATCCCGCTGATGCCCTGCACGCCAAATACGGCACCAAAAGTGCTTTGGCAGTGGTAGGAGACCATGAATGGGGTCATCTGCAGCTTGATGCGACTTCGCTCTATCTACTGATGATTGCGCAGATGACCGCTTCTGGGCTGCGGCTCATTTATACCCTTGATGAGGTACAGTTTGTCCAAAATCTGGTGCATTATATCAGCCGCACCTACTGTACGCCTGATTATGGCATTTGGGAGCGCGGTAACAAGATCAACCACGGTACGACTGAGATCAACTGCTCTTCTGTAGGCATGGCCAAGGCGGCGCTCGAAGCGCTTGATGGATTTAATCTCTTTGGCAATGTTGCTTCCCAAGAGGCGGTGATTCATGTCATCCCCAACGACATTGCCCGTTCACGCTTTACACTCACGGGTCTATTGCCGCGCGAGTCAAGCTCTAAAGAGACTGATGCTGCGCTACTAAGTGTGATTGGTTATCCAGCTTACGCTGTTGAAGATGCGGCGTTGGTGGAACGCACTCGGGGCAAAATCATCAAAAAGCTCGCTGGACGTTACGGTTGCAAGCGCTTTTTGCTTGATGGACATCAAAGTGTGATCGAAGATACCTCGCGGCTACACTACGAAGCACATGAATTGCGGGCTTTTGAGCATATTGAATCGGAATGGCCGCTCTTTTTTACCTATTTACTGCTCGACGCGTTGATGAGGGGCGATGCCCAGGCCATCATTGAGTGGCGCCAAAGACTTGAGCCGCTCTTTGTCGAGCAAGATGGCTTAATGCTGCTGCCCGAACTCTATTACGTGCCACATGAGGCTTTGGCTGCGGAGCGGGAGTGTGCGGGATCGCAGCAACGTCTGCCCAACGAAAATCTGCCGCTCGTCTGGGCGCAGAGCCTTTTTATGCTCTGTGAGATGATTCTTGACGGTATTTTGCACCCTGCCGATATCGACCCTTTGCATCGGCACAATCGTCTTGGATACCAGCGCAAGACCGTTCCGCTGGTGGCAGTGCTCGCCGAAAACAATGAGGTGAAACGTCGTCTGCTTGATCTTGGTTTTGAGAGCGAAACACCCGATGAGCTTGCTCCTTTGCGCATTTTACACGCCTCTGAACTCTCGGCGGTGCATACTTTGCTAGGCAGAAACACCAAGCTGGGGCTAAGTGGTCGCCCTTACCTTGTTTCACGCACCATCAGCTCTGCGCGTCTTCATCTGCTTGGTGGCGAAGAGATCATTTTTTTACCTTACTATTTCGACCCCAAAAGCTTCTATCTCAGCTATGACAACAAGCTGCTTGTTGAGCACTTCCGTTCGTCGTTGCGCTTTTTGCAACGCCATTGGGATCAGCCCGGACAGCCGCTGATCGCCTTTTTGGTGCGCGAAGAGATGCTGTTTGAAGAGGAGGCTGATGTGGTTTTGGCTTTCTTGCACGATCTGCAGCAAGGCGCGTCGCAAGGGGTTCAGATCCGCACCAATCCGATGCGTCAACTCCTTACCACAGCTTCAACTGAGCGGATTGACAATCTGCACGGACTGATATTCAAGGGTTTGCAGCCTAAGCGCATCAGCCGCGCCTATTGCAGCTTAGCGATAGAAGATGCCTCGGTCGCCGCGCAGCATGCAGAGGCGCTCGCTGCTCTTGAGGGTACCGATGATGAAAAACTTGCAAAGATCCTGCTTGGGGAAAATCCTTCGGCGCTTAGGCTTAGGGCACTGGAGCTGCTTTGGGAGCGAAAAGGATCAGAAGGGACACTCTGGGTAGCGCCTGATTGGGTGAGTCTAGGGGCGATTGCCGATCAGATTTACGAATCCGCGTCGCATTGTCAGGATTGGGCGGTACTTCGTCGGGTCGCGCAGCTTGTGGGTAGATACGATGATCGGCTCGAAGATGCGCTACTGGATATTGTCATCCGTCAAAAGCGTCTGGCTGTGGGCCGTGCGTACTGTGAACAGGGTACCTTTTCAAAGCCGTTTAAGAGCACTGATATTATCCGAACGATCGAGACTTTTTGCGGCAATAACTCGGCTGAGAGTGTCTTGACACAGGAGGTGGTATTGCATCTGGGCCATTTGATCCGCACGGAACCTGAGCTTTTTGATAACTTGCTTACATTGCGCACTTGGTATTTCCTGCAATTGCTCGTGGGACAGATCAGTCGAGAGCTGCATTGCGGAATCGGTGAGGCTTATGAGCGGCTGTTGGGCTATTCACCGCATTCGATTTATGAGCGATTGCGCTCCATTTTTAGGGATTTTGGCTGGGAAGTAGCACAGATGCGCCACCGTGAACAGTTGAAAGGAAGAGGATTTGACAGTATCGACGCAATCAAAACCGTACCGATGCAGGATCATGAGAGTGGAGTGGAGGACTGGGCGCAGTGGCGGCGACATGCTGGAATGATAGGGCGCCTGCCTTCAGGTTTTTACAAAGATATCTGGCACCTGTTGCAGCGTTGCAGTGGTTTGGTCATCGGTGATAAATACAGTACCCAAACCCGTATCGGCTCCGAACTGACATTAGATGCTACGGCAGGCGAGCGTAGTTTTGAACTGCGCATCGACGCACTACTACAGGGGATCGATGCGCCTGAATACCGCCAGCTCAATGTGGAGGTGATTGAGAGTTTGGCTCGATTGCTACGGCATAATCCTGATATTCGTGTTGAAAATGATCTGGTACTGGATGTGCTGATCGGCAATGCGGTGCGGATTGCTTGGCACGGGCGCGATCATGAGGGTGACTATGATGAAGAGCGCTCAAGTGCGTGGGAGGCGATTTATCGTCTCTCTCCTAGTGAAGCGGATAGGGCCTTCGTGGAGGCGTTTATGTTTTTGCTCAAACCACACAAGGATGAGGGCGTAAGGGAATAGGGATGATGATACTAGCAGGCGATATCGGCGGGACAAAGACCCATCTGGCACTCTACGAGGCTGCGGGGCATAGGCTTGTGGCGGAGGCGCAGTTTCGCAGCCGCGACTTTTTTTCTTTTGATGCAGTGATCGAAGCGTTTATGGCGCCTTTGGGCATCATGGTGATAGAGGCGG
>DZBC01000171.1 GCA_022729835.1 Sulfuricurvum sp.
AACTCGCGACCCCAACCTTGGCAAGGTTGTGCTCTACCACTGAGCTATTCCCGCACTCATAAGCTTTATTGCTTATTGGGCCGAAAGTATAGCAAATCGTCTTGGCTTTGTAAAGGGGTTTTGTGAAAAAATCGTTATAATTTTAAAAACTTACATGTAAGGGAAAATGATGCGTAGCGATACCGTAAAAAGAGGATTTGACAAGACCCCGCACCGAAGTTTGCTTCGGGCGACGGGACTTAAGGATGAAGATTTCGATAAACCTTTTATCGGAGTGGCTAATTCACACATCGACATTATCCCCGGGCACTTCTTTTTGCAGGAGTATGGCCGCATCGTCAAAGAGGCGATCCGTGAAGCAGGCGGTGTGCCTTTTGAGTTCAATACCATAGGCGTTGATGATGGTATTGCCATGGGGCATGATGGAATGCTCTACAGTCTTCCCAGTCGCGAAATTATCGCTGATAGTATCGAGACGGTGATGAACGCGCACAAGCTTGATGCGCTGATCTGTATCCCCAACTGTGACAAGATTGTTCCGGGTATGCTGATGGGTGCTTTGCGGGTCAATGTACCAACTATATTTGTCTCAGGCGGACCGATGGCTGCGGGGCACAAAAAAGACGGTACGCCGATCGATCTGGCGACGGCCTTTGAGGCGGTGGGCAAACACAGCGATGGCAAGATGAGCGATGCAGAGCTTTACGAGATCGAGTGCAATGCCTGTCCTTCTGGCGGCTCATGCTCGGGGATGTTTACGGCCAACTCCATGAATACGCTTTGTGAAGCGATGGGTGTGGCGCTACCTGGCAACGGTACCGTGCTGGCCATGACGCCTGAGCGCATCGAAATGGTCAAGATGGCAGCAAAGCGCATCGTAGTGATGGTTAAAGATGAGAACCCAGAGAAGTGGAACATGCGCAACATCCTAAACGACAAAGCAGTGCACAATGCCTTTGTCGTCGATATGGCGATGGGCGGCAGCTCCAACACGGTACTGCATATGCTCAGCATTGCCAAAGAGGCGGGGGTGGATTTTGACATCACCAAGATCAATGAGATCAGCAAAAATGTGGCGCATATCGCCAAAATCTCCCCTTCGCTCTCAACGGTACACATGGATGATATCAACCGCGCAGGCGGGGTAAATGCGGTGATGAAAGAGGTGAGCCGTCGTGGGGGTGTCTTACATGTAGATGCCATGACGGTGACGGGTGAAACTATAGGCGAGCGGATCAAAGATGCGGTGATTAAAGATACGAACATCATCCACACTAATGAAAACGCCTACTCACCCGTTGGCGGTCTTTCGATTCTTTTTGGTAATTTGGCCCTTGAGGGTGCGGTGGTCAAAACAGCGGGGATCGCGCCATCCATGCGCCGCTTCAAAGGCAAAGCGGTTTGCTTCAACTCGCAACAAGAGGCCATTGCAGGCATTGTGGGGCATAAGGTCAAAGCGGGCGATGTGGTTGTGATCCGCTACGAAGGACCAAAAGGCGGTCCTGGGATGCAGGAGATGCTCGCGCCCACGTCGCTGATCATGGGCATGGGTCTTGGCGAGAGCGTGGCGCTCATTACTGATGGGCGTTTTTCGGGTGCGACGCGCGGCGCTTCCATCGGGCATGTAAGCCCAGAAGCGGCAGAGGGGGGGATGATTGCGCTTATTGAAGACGGCGATGAGATTGAGATCGATGTGGATACCCACCTGTTGCAGCTCAATGTCGATCAAGCCACGCTAAGCGTGCGACAAGCGGCATGGAAGCCGATCAAAAAAGAGATCGCCTCTAAGTGGCTCAAACGCTACAGCCTGTTGGTTTCCAACGCTTCAAACGGCGCGGCGCTCAAAACTGAGCTCTAAGGCCGGTGGTCAAACTCCGGTATGATGGCGCGAAGCTGCGCGATCTTATCCTTACATGTAAGCAAAAGGTCAATATCGCGCAGTAGTGTTTCGATGGCATAAGGGGTACGGTGGGCGACAAATATGGATGAAAACTGCGTTTTCTTCTCATGCTCTCCCAGTAGCAACTCCTCATATAATTTTTCTCCACTGCGTAAACCGCTAAAAATGATCTCTACTTCTTTCTCCTTGTCATAAAGCCGAATCATGGTGCGGGCCAGATCGACGATTTTGACGCTTTCACCCATATCCAAAATAAAAAGCTCTCCGCCCTTGGCGATGGAAGCGGCTTGCAAGACCAACTGGCACGCTTCGGGAATCAGCATAAAATAGCGCTCCATTTCAGGGTGGGTTACCGTCACGGGACCACCCGCTTCGATCTGGGCTTTGAACTTGGGGATAACACTGCCTGAGCTACCCAGCACATTGCCAAAGCGTACTGAGACAATCTCACTCTCTTGCGATGGGACGTTTTGGGCGTAGAGTTCTCCAACGCGTTTGGTAGCACCCATAACGTTGGTGGGGCGCACTGCCTTGTCGGTGGAGATGATCACCACCTTTGGCACTTTGGCTGCGATGGCGCAGTCGATGACATTTTTGCTGCCTAGCACGTTGTTTTCGATTGCGGCGTCGATATTGGCTTCGCATAGCGGGACGTGCTTGTAGGCGGCGGCGTGGATGAGTACATCGATGCGCTCAGAGGCAAAGAGTCGCTCAAGTTTTGGTCGGTCGGTGATGGAGAGAAGTTTCAGTGTGGCGTGGGGCAGCCGTTCGCCGATCTGATAGAGATTGAATTCGCTTGCATCAAGCAAAATCAGTTTTGCGGCGCCGAAGCGTGCGCACTGCAAGGCTATTTCGCTGCCAATACTACCGCCTGCGCCCGTGATCAGTACCGTTTTGCCCTTGATGAAGGCTTCGACGACGGTATGATCCAGATCTTTTGGGCGACGTGCCAGCAGCTCTTCAATGGAGAGCTCTTCGAGCTTTTCACGCTCTCCGGCGAGCAGCTTGTATTTTTTGATGTGGGTAATACCCTGACGGGCTAGGGTGTCGTAGAGGCTTTTGAGCGGTTCGCCGCTTAGATCGGTTGTTAAGATTGCGGCTTTGGCCTTGTGGGCTAGGGAGTCTAGTGCGCCGTAGGGGTAGATTTTGACATTGGATAGGTAACTGTTTTGGGCTTCACTACTCTCGTGGGGCGCGAGTATGATCGCCACGGGGTAGTAGGGGATGGTACCCTCAAGCGCGGTTTTGATCAGTGCGACACTTTTTGCGTTCATACCGATAATAAGAGTAGGCAGGGCGTCGCGGTCTTGGTGTGTTGAGAGCAGACGTTTGGCGCTGCGCACCAAGCCCAGCAGGGCTAAGGAGAGCAGCAGATCGATGATGATGACACTGCGGGGGAAGGGGCTAAACGGCTCCTCAAAGAGGATAAAGAGCAGGGTGAAGAGCGCATAGGCGATCAGGTGGGCGTAGAGCAGAGCTTTGGCTTCGCTCAGCCCAAAAAAACGCCAAATGATGCGGTAGCCGCGCCATAGGGTGATGGCGGCGATTTTAAGCCCTACGAGGATGACAAAGAGCAACCAAAACGGCTCTAAAAAGGGTTCGGGAATGGAAAAGTTGAAACGCAACATATAGGCGCTGTAGAACGAAAAGAGTGAAAAGAGCACATCGGCAAGGAGGAAAAAAGCAATCCGTTTGGCGGCGGTAGGCTTCAAGAGAGCGCCTCTTTGAGGTGTGTGCAGACCCGCGATACATCGTCGCGTTGCATTTGCGTGCCGCTAGGCAGACAAAGACCGCGCGCAAACAGATCATCACTCACGCCTCGGCTTACATGTAAGGCATCTTTAAATAACGGTTGCGCGTGCATCGGCTTCCAAAGCGGCCGGCTTTCGATGTTATGCGATTCGAGATGGTGCATTACATGTAAAGGATCGGTGCGCTCAAACGTCAGGGTAGTGAGCCAACGGTTGCCCTGCGTTTGAGGGAGTTCGGGCATAAATGTGATCTCTTCGGTGCCGCCAAGCTCCTCTTGATACCATGCAAAAATTTGCCGACACTGTGCAACGCGCTCCTCTATCACCTCCATTTGCGCTACGCCGATAGCGGCAAGAATGTTGCTGAGCCGATAGTTGTAGCCGTACTCGATATGCTCATAATGAGGTGTTGCCTCTTTGGCTTGGGTGGCATAGAAGCGGGCTTTGTCGATCAACGCTTTATCGTGCCCTACCAGCATCCCGCCGCCGGAGGTGGAGAGGATTTTGTTACCGTTGAACGAATAGACCCCAAGATCGCCAAAGGTGCCGCTGTGAGCGCCTTTGTAGGTCGCGCCCAGACTCTCGGCGGCATCTTCAATAAGGACAATGCCGTGATGTTTACATGTAGCCATAATCGGCTCTAAATCGGCGCATTGGCCGTAGAGGTGGGTGAGGATGAGGGCTTTGGGTTTTTTTGGCGCTTTGGCAATCGCCTCTTCTAAAAGTGTGGGGTCAAGGTTCCAGCTTTGATGATCCGAATCGATAAAAAAAGGCACGGCGTTTTGATACAAAATCGCCGCGACAGAGCCGATAAAGGTAAAACTTGAAGCCAGCACCACATCCCCCGCACCAATCCCAAGCACCCGAAGCGCAAGATGTAGCGCGGCGGTGGCGTTGACAGTAGCCAAAGCAGACGGAGTATCTGTGTAATCGCGGATGGCGGCCTCAAAACGATCTACAAACGGCCCTAGCGGCGCGATGTAGTTGCTCTCAAACGCTTGCGCGATATAGTGTTGTTCACGTCCGCTCATGTGTGGCGGGGAGAGAAAAAGACGTTTATTCATATAGCTCCTTTTTGATACGTGCAGGGCTACCGGCGGCCATGACG
>DZBC01000172.1 GCA_022729835.1 Sulfuricurvum sp.
AAGTGGCCGGATGTTCTGCGCGATTGGTGGCCGGATGCGCCGTTATATGCAATAAGAGGCTGCACATCTATCACGACATAAAGAACGCCAACAAATATTTCAATCTCAATCCATTACCCAATCTTGAAGGAAAAAGTCTATTCGCGGTAGTTGACAATATGTCTTTTGAAGATATCTCGTATGATAACACATCGATTTCACTAAACTACCCCAGTGCTAGCGCAGGTTGCAAAGATCTTTTATGTCAAGATATCTTCGCATATGGTACTCCCAATACCTTGACCCTCATTGTGCAACGCTTTGGATTTAAAGACGACTGCGACAATTTCGATACCTCCAAAAATGATGGCTACGGCAGGATGATCACCTATGCCGACGAACAGAACCGTATTGCTCAACCGGTATATTGACAAACCATACGCTCATGCAGTGAATATACAGACATTGTCGATGCCAACATGACCGCATGGCTGTTTGAAAACTTCCGGGATCGAATTTATGATCACGGATATTATTGGTAATCAGTTCAATACGAAAGCGTGGCGCTTCCGCATTTTAAGAGAGAAAGAGGCTTATTCGATCGCCGCTTTGATGATCGCTTCGAAATCATCCTGAGCGATTTTGAGCTCTTGCAGGGCACTTGCGTCGGTGACGTGGGCGCTGCTGACCCAGTTGTAGACGCCGGGGAAGGCCATCACGATCTTGTCGCTGCCTTTGAGTTTGTAAAACACGAAGGTACACGGCGCGAAGGCGGCGGCTTCGGGGCGGGTTTTGGCGACGTTGTAGATCACTTTGAGCTTGCAGATCGAATAGGTGTCGTAAAAGTCATAAGGGCTCTCATGCTTGCCGTCGTTGGTCAAAAATGCGTTGTAGTCGGTGAAGTTGGACATCACGAATCCTTTGGGTTTGAAGCCCTCTTCCACCATCATCGCAAGCTCTTCTCTGCTGCCTTGCCACTCCTGCACGTCCACCTCGGTCTCGAAGCGGCTGAGCAACGGACCCTCCGCTTTGGCGGCCTCTTCGCTGACGCGCATGGTCGCTTTGGGGAGTGTCTTTTGGAGCACTTCGATGGTTTTGGCTTCGATTTTTTGTAACAGCGGATCGCTGATCCCCGTGATCTTGCCCATCGCTTCAGCCGAGATCATGCTTACATGTAAGCTCTTCTCCCCTTTGTGCTGATAGATCCCCACACCCAGCGGAACAAAGACGCCGAGCTTTTCGTACTTGCGCACCAGCGCGTCGCTCAGGTTTTGATCGAAGAGCGTCATCAGCGTAAAAATCGTGTAGTCGCTCCCTCCAAACTGAATACCAAAAGGGCGGTTCATCTCGCTGTTGGCCGAAATGTAGTAGCCGTTATCCGTAAACGCCTTTTCGATCACTTCGGGCGTGTAGCGCCCTTCGCTGTTGTCCACATCGAAAATATAGAGATCCCCTTTGCCCTGCGCAACAGAGGCACCCAACACAAGACACAACAGTGCCCATAGTACATGTAACTTCATCCGTTTCTCCTTTTAAGGTTTGATATAGATATAGCCCTCTTGGACCCGCTCAAGCAGCTCCACCACTCCGGCGGTCACTACTTCGCTGCCCTCGATCAGCTCTTCTGCTTTGATGTTTTTGGTCTGCATCGTATTGCCGCAGGCGACAAAGGTGACACCGTACTGCATCAGTGCATCGACGCGCACGGCGAAGGCCTTCTCTTTGGCCAGCAGCGCTCTTATCCCCTTGGCGTAAGCGACGATCTTCATCTCCACGTTTTCGGGGCCGTAGAATTTGAGCACGTTGTTGGCGACGCTGAGCACATGATCGATGGTGTAGTCATCATCAAGCGTCACCGAAAAGACCACCTTTCTGGGGTTATCGATGGAGGGTTTGGGCTCGGCAAAGAGCGTGTCGGCATGGAGCAGCGCACTGCACAAAAGCAGCAGCGCGTACATGTAACGTTTCATTGCTCTTCTCCTTCGTAGATCCAATCGGCGATGCTGTGCAGCTCCACATCAGTGATCTTGCCCTTGAGCGACTCCATCGTCTCAAAAAATTGCATCACCTCAGGCATACAGACGCTCTTGTCGCGGTCGGGATTGAGTACATAATCGCTGATAAAACCCGTCACCTCGATGCGGTGAAACTCCGCGTCTCCTTCAGGGTCGCCCACGCGCGACATCACCCGAAAGCGGATCTGGTTGAGCGTAGGCGCTTTGAGGTTTAACAGCGTATTGTTGGACTCCATAAAGTTCTTTGCCAGCATCGTAAAATCGACATGGCGCACATGGCACGAAGCGCAGTGCTTCTCAAAAAGCGCACTGCCCTCACCTAGTAGCACAAGCGGCGCCAAAAGCGCCCAAACGCCTCTACTCATCTTTGACTCCTTCTAGCATCGATTTAAAATCTTCGATATTCCACGATCCGGGGATCTTCTTGAGCACCTTTTCGCCTTTGCCGATAAAGAAAAACGACGGCGTCATCGGCACGCGCAGCCCCAGCGGCATGGGCGTTTCGCTGAGGTTGATCTTGACCGGCACGAAGCGCGCTTCGATCCATGCACTCATGTTTGCATCGTCAAAGACCTCTCGCTCCATGTCCTCGCAGTAGTGACACCCCGTGCGCACGGCGTCGATCATGATCACTTTGCCCGTCTTTGCGGACTCTTTGAGCGCCGCGTCGTAGCTGCGCCACTCCAGCGCAAAAGCGCTCAAGGCCAATGTCAAAAGAAAAATCGTCTTCACTCTTCCCACTCCAACATGCGATACGCCGCTTCGACGTTGGCGCGGTGCATCACGTCATACATCGCCGCGCTTTTGTATTCACCCATCACGATGCGCTCCAGCGCGGCGTCGATGGTGACCCCCTCTTCGATGGCGCTGCGTACCTCGTCGCGCAGGCGTGTGAGGTAGCCGTAGGTGAACTCGGCGGCCTTGGCGTCAAAGCGCACACCGTGTCCGCCGATGAGGGTTTGTGCGCCGTATGAGGCGATCTGATCGAGCGCTTTGATCCAGCCGTTAAGATCACCGTCACGCAGCGATGGGATGCGATCGTTAAAGACCAGATCCCCCGCAAAGAGGGTCTTGATAGAGGGAATGTAGATGAAAAGGTCACCGCTCGTGTGGGCTTTATGATCTACATGTACGATTTGCACTTCCATGTCGTTTACATGTAACGAACCGCTCTGCGCAATCAGCTTGGAAGGAACCGTAGGCGTGGTCCCTTCATAAGCCGCTTTGGAGATGCGCAGCGCCATTCTTGGAGTTTCTTGTGAATGAATTGCATGTTCAAAAGGAGTCGGCCCCGCAAGGGTTGCCCCTTGCGCAAGGAAGTAGCCGTTGCCCAGCCAGTGGTCATCATGCACGTGGGTGTTGATCACGTGCGAGACCTTCATGGGCTTGAGTGCATTGATCTGCATGTGTGCTTCTTTGGCATACAGATAGGTGGGACCGGAGTCTATGACAAGGTAGCTCCCTCCCGCATCGACAAAACAGGAGTTGACCATATTGCCGTTGTTGTGGGTGTTCATGACTTCGGGCGCGCCAAAGAAACAGTAGGTCTTGTCGTTTACATGTACGGGTTTGAGCCCGTACTCAAAAGCGGCAAGTTCGGCTACGGTCAGCACAACGGCCCAAAGCGTTTTCATGATCATCCCTTTTTATGTTTTAGAATAGGTAGTTGGCTTCGAGGCGGTACTCGTTGTAGCCGTCTACGTTGGTACCGTTTTCACGGTCATCCGCATCGACGACACCCAGACGGAAGCGTACATCCAGACCCGCAACCGCTTTGATGTCTTGAACCAAGTCTACATGGATAACCGTCATGTCCGCAGGACCGCCCGCCGCTTGCTTCTCTTCATCAAAATCCTGAATCGCGTAACGCGCCAAGAGGTTCAAGCCGTCCACCACTTTGGCTTTGCCGAAGTCATACTGCAACTGTGCCATGTGGGTTGTGTTGTTGGCTCTCCAGTTGAGCTGCGCCATAGCGCGGGTATATCCGCCGGTGGGGAATCCGCGCCACGGAGCCACGATATCCGCATCATCAGAGACCGCAGAGTAGCCATACTGCAGCTTCATCGGACCTTTGGCCACCATCAAGCGCGCCATCCAGAGGCTGCTATCGAGACTGTCGGGTGTAGCGTAGCCCTTGTTGTCGGCATAAGTTGCCGCGCCGTCGGTCCACTTGACCAGACTGCCATTAAGTGCCGCGCCGCCGACGTCGCCGCCGCCGTTGTCCATCTGCTGCATGTAGCGCACACCCGGAGAGACCGACCAACCGGCAGGCAGACCCAGTTTGTAGTTGATCTCACCGATCAGGGAGCTGACCACTTCAGGTACGAGCGTGTAGGTGAGCGCCAGATCGAGGTTTTCGATGGAGTTGTTTTTGGCATCAAACACCATCAAAGTGTTGTCCACCTCTTCGCCCGCCGCTTTGAAGTTGTTGTAGCTTAGACCCTGATGCACGCCGGAGTCGTCGTTGTTGTTCCAGCTCTCGCCGTCTGCTGCTTTGAAGGTCAAGACATCATGAAACGTCGTATGGTCACGCAATTTTTGCTTGTAAAAGTAGGCACCGCGAAGGGTGGTTTTTGGGATCTCTTTCATCTCGACGCTGTAGCCTTCAAAGGCGTTGGGGATCATTTTGGTGTCGTTTGACGCCGTCAAAACGCTCTCGAAAAATTGGCGACCCGCTTTGATCGACGTTTTGGAAGCCTGATATTCGACATACGCCTGAGCCATCG
>DZBC01000173.1 GCA_022729835.1 Sulfuricurvum sp.
AGGAGGTGTTGTTGCAGGGATTTGGATTGGTGGACGAGGACGAGGACGAGGAATTTGCGTTTGGTTACCAAGGCGACCGCTATCGCGCAACCACTGCAGACCATTAAAAATCTCTGTCACGCCGCCGTGGCGGTAGGTTTTAAACACAATGATTGGATATTGAATATTGCCGCGTTTGGTCGTCTCTATGTTCAACCAGCAAAAAACCCTGCCCTTTGAGGCAGAATCGGCCGCCATCGCTCTAAATGCGTATTTTGTTGACCCGCCTGATTGTCCGCGCATTCTCCCGTAGACAGCGTCGAACGAGATTCCAACACTACTGGCCAGCGCGGAAATTTCGCCGTAGGCCTCCTGCAAAATGTCCTGTGCAGTTATTCCCATCTCATAACCTCCGCGTAGCTGACGTTGTAAAATCCGCCCGAGTTTTTCTCGGCCCTGATACTGACTACTATACACCGTGAGACAAGAATCCGCAATGTCTCCATGTCAATATTTCTCCCCCTCCACCAATTATTGCCAAGTAAACTGCTGATTTTCTCCCTTCCTTTTTTGGCCGCGAACTCGTTGCGGCTGAAAGGCAGTATGTAATCCGTGATTTTTTTTATTCCGTCAATTCCTCTTGCGAGAGTGTATTCAACGCATAGCATTTCCTCTCCTTTCCTAGACCGCCTAACAGCGCAGTCCGTAGCGATTACCTCCAGAACTCCTTCTCCTGTATGTCTTCCGCTATAGTAGGACACCATTAGTTTCTGGGTATCTAAAACTTTTCTTGCTCCTTCTTCCCCTTCTTCCTTTTCCTCCCTTGGCTTCTGCTTTTCTTCCTCTTCCAGGAACCGATACCCGCATTTTCTACATGTTGTGGCGATAATTCTTACTAGGTGCCCGCACTTGCATTTTTTTGTTTTTGCCTCAGGGGATTTTAACTCTGTAATCCATCCGTTCCTTTTGATGTTCCCGCCGTAGTCGACAATCCAACAGTCAGCCTTGCCATCGCTGACTCGCGCCCCTCTGTAGTTTGCCTGTGCCCACGCTCTCACAGACGAGAACGCGCGCAGAAAAACGACGCAATCGACTTGCGGAATATCTAGCCCCGCGATTCCAATCAAAACGTTTATCAGATATTTGCATTCGCCGTCGTCCTTGAATCGCGCTATCCTCTCCTTTGCTCCCCGTTCCCCGCTGACCGACAAAACTATCTCGCTGTTGCAAATGTGGGTCAGCATCTCGTTATACACCGTGTGTGCGTGACGTTTTGATTGGCAAAAAACAATTATTTTTCTCCTGCTTCCTCCAAGTTCCACGATTTCGCGTGCGTGGATTGGCGCGAGTTTTTCAAACCTCGTCGCCGCCTCTCCGCCTCCGCCCTCTCTGTCCGAAGTTAATCTGACTCCTTCCAGGTCTGGGGCTGTTGTTGCCAAGGCCACAGTTGGTAGCGTCAGCTGGCAAACCGCGCCGTCTATAAGAGCCTCGCTATACCCGTAACGGAAAATGATATTTTCGTCCTCCCCGACATCCTCCAACCAGGGTGTTGCGGAGAATTTTATAACAATCAATTGCGGGTTTTTCACCCTCTCGGTCTCCAGCACCCGTCTGTACAGACTCTCGTCGCGCGGGTTGACGTAGTGGGACTCGTCGATAAACAGGTAATCGGCCTTGTCAGTTGATTGGCTGATTTTTACATATGATTGCACGGTCGCTGACGTAATCATTTTGGAATGACAAAGCTGGCGAACGCTGGCGCAGTATGTTCCGACATCTTCTCCGTTGTCCGTCACCAGAGCGCAGGTTGCCGCGTTTTGCTCTGCAATTACGGCACTATGAACAAGCACGAGAGACCTAAGACCTTTCGCGGCGGCGGCGGCGGCAATTGTTGCGATAACCACTGTTTTGCCAGCACCCCCGACCGCTTGAATTGTCATTTCGGTTAGGCCGCTACCGATTTTTTCTCTGATGGCCTCCAAACATTGCACCTGCCAATTTCTTAAATTCATTTCGGCCCCTCTTCTAGCGTGGTTAACTTATTGAGTCATTTTACATGACTCAGAGTACAATTGCAACAATTTATTGACAGCTCCTCGCCGATTGTGTATACTGGTACCAACAACCAATAAGAGGGAGTAGAAGTGACTGAGCGCAGAAGTGAGGATTGGCACCAACGAGAGCTGATGAAAATTCTGGAAGATAACTATGAAAAACATCCATTTTTAAGGTGGTTACATCACATACCAAACGGAGGAGTTAGAACCCCCCATACGGGAGCTCAACTGAAAGCCTCTGGCGTTAGGCGCGGCGTTTTTGACCTGTTCTCGCCAGCACCAACGCGGCACGGGGCGGGTTTGTATATAGAAATGAAGGCTCCCGCGAAATATCCAAAGAAAAATGGGCGCGGCGGCCTAACCGCCGAGCAAGCCCTATTCGGCAAAGCAGTGGTTGATTTCGGTTACGAAGCATACGTTTGTTACTCATACAAGGGGTGCGTTTGGTGTATCGAGAACGCCTACGAAATCAGGTTGGAGAAACTAGGCTTTGAACGTCTTGTTGCGCCCGCCTGGGAATCTAAAGTGCCTCTTCATGTTTACCGTCCATTTCTTAACAAGCAAACAGAAATTAAATCGGAGCACCAACAATGAAACCACATCTAGAACAAATTATTTCTCTGTACAAAATCCGCGCCGAACTCGGAGACGAACTGATGGCCGCTAACAGGCTGTTAGAACGGGGCGTTTCTGAAACTGGTATTTCTGAGATAAATAGGGCAATTGAGAGAAAGCGCACGTGCGAGCGTGAAATACAGGCGATTTCAGCGGAGATATCGATTTTAAAACGCGCGCAGACCATATAAAATAGGGATTTGAAACAGCCAAGGGGGTGATTATGCGGGAAATTGATTTAGAGGATATTGGCATTACCTTGACGGACGCGCAAAAGCGGGAGCTTGCAGAGCGGCGCAATCGCCGCGTTGCCAGCACGCAGGGAGAGTTGGTCGAGAAAATACAATTGCTGGCTGGGAAAATCGACAGCATAGAAAAGACAGTCTCTGGGCACGGGGAGGTGATAGAAAAAATAGAAGAAAGCATCCGCGTTGGAAAGTTGTTAAAATCAATCTGGAAGGTCGCGGCTTACGCTGTCAGCGTTGCTGTTGCAGTGTTTATTTTCGTAAAACAATATAAATTATTTGGTTGAAAACGCCATACGAGGTCGCCACGGCGTTTTGAGGTGGTAGGATAGGTCTCACTACCACCCCCTTCTTTGCATCCCTCCGTCTGAATCTGATTAAAAATATGGACATTTGTAAAATAATATTATATAATATTATTTTGCATTTGCACATGAGGGCTTGTTATGGAACAAATTGAACAAACGGTGCGCCCTTCGCGCACATTGGACGGGGCTTATCGCGTTGTCCATACAGAACCGCTCGTAGAAAGAATTTTGACAATTGCGGCCCTGTGGCTAATGGCCCTGGCCATGATTGCAACAATCGGTGTCTTCGTCTTAAGCTTGGCCTTGGAGGTGTCCCGTGGCTGAGACGACCAGACCTCAGATTGACAGAAACCTGCGGGCGGCTGGAATGGAGGCGATCAGTAGTCTGTTAATCATAACAATCGGTGCTTTGGAATGTATTGCTTGGTGGCAGTTTGGCGGAGGGAGTGCCGTCATGCAAACCGTTTTCATTAGCATTGGCATTCTCCAGGTGGTTGTTCGCCCGCCCCTGGTCTACGCGCTGGAAACGGCAAAATCTGATGGGGACAGCGCGAATATTAACAACATCCGCGTGTTGCTTTGGATGTCCGTCGTTATAACTCTGTTTTCTCTTGGTATTCTTCTTTACGGCCACACCCAAGGACTTGTCGAGCAGGCGCAGAAAAACTCTGAACCTGTAAAACAGGCGAGGATTGGGGCTGAGCAGGCTCAGCGCGACTACGACGCTCTTGTTAAGTCCCTGCCCTATTCGCTTGGCGAGATTCAGGCCGCAGATGGCTTGCGAACCCTCTACAACCGTCAATTAGACGACGCGGAAAAGCGGGCTGAGGAAAGCAATCGCGGTCTTTCGGCGCAACGCCAACAAGCTCTGGACGAGTTCTGGAGCCGAGTAGACGACGCAACCGCCATTTCCTATGGCCAAATCCTGGACGAGTACTGCGACCCCTTGCCCTCCCCTTATGGCGGCGGGCTTTTGATATCGGCGGCAAAACGCATCTGTCCAAAACTCACGGGTTTGTTAAAAAAATTCAACACCGCGCCAACCGACGTAAACGGGCTGAGCCAAAAAATTGCTGAAGCTGAGGAAAAATCGCGGTGGGCAACCAAGTTGGCCAATGCGCAGGCTTCCATCACCGAGAAGCGCGAGGAATACCAGAACACCATGTCGAGCGGGCAAAGTTCAAGTGAGATCATCGCAATTTTTACTCTGATTGGCGAGGAGACGGGGGTTAAACGCAATTTAGTGATGCTTGGCTTTATGCTATTGGTGATTCTGTTCCTGTTGCGCGCCTGGATTGTCATAGATTCGTATAAGGGCAAGGTGCAAGCAATTCCAGTTTCTCAGACAAGAATTAGGGAAAATAACAAAACGTCAATTTGGGGAGGGGTCAAAAAATGGTTTTCGGCCCACGGTTCCCACGGTTCCAACGGTTCCCACGGTTCCCGCTCCTCCACGGTTCCCACGGTTCCCACGGTTCCCACGGTTCCCGCAATGGCCAATCTTG
>DZBC01000012.1 GCA_022729835.1 Sulfuricurvum sp.
ATGGGTGGCCGGATCAAAACGTCACGGGTGGCCGGATGGGTGCGTTTTTTGCAGTGATGGAGACCAGCCTTAGAGTCGCGCTCAAAGACGAGGAATTTATCGTCTTTTACCAACCCAAATACAATGTTGTCTCCAACACCCTCATCGGCGTTGAAGCGCTGGTGCGCTGGGGACACTCCAGTATGGGCATCGTCTCTCCGGCTAGGTTTATCCCCCTAGCAGAAGAGACGGGGCTGATCGTCAAACTCGACCGATGGATTATGCAAGAGGCTATGCGCACCTGCGCGGCATGGTATGCAGAGGGGCTAAACCCTGGAGTGCTCTCGCTCAATCTCTCACTAAAACAGCTTGAGCAGAGCGACTTTATCGACGTCCTCATGAAGACGATGCAAGAACAAGGGTTTAAATCTCAGTGGCTGGAACTCGAAATCACCGAAAGTCAGGTGATGAAAAATCCTGATAAATCGATTCGTATGCTACAGGATATCCACGCGCTGGGTATCGGCCTCTCCATTGATGATTTCGGTACCGGCTACTCCTCTCTTGCCTATCTCAAACGTCTGCCAGTTGATACCCTTAAAATCGATCAGTCTTTTGTCCGTGACATACCTCACGACGAGGACGACTCAGCCATCGTCCACGCCATCATTGCGCTGGCACACAGCCTCACACTAGAAGTCATTGCTGAGGGAGTCGAAACGCTAGAGCAAAGAGATTTTTTGGTCGCACACGGTTGCACCTGCATACAAGGCTATCTCACCGGCCGCCCCCAAAGCGCCACTCAGATCGAAGCGCTGCTTAAAAACGGTAGGTGATATCCAGCCATGGCAACAGCGGTAACTGCTCGACATAGCCTCTGATTTTATAGTTTTCATCATAAAGAATATCGGAAATATTGCGGTGGTTGGTGGCATTCATCAGCTCAAAACTCCACTCCAATCGATCTCCGCCTGCAAGCTTAACCTGCTGGGCAATTTTGAGGTTGAGCGTGAAGTAATCATCCAGTCGTGCACTAAAAGGCTCGCCATAGAGCGGTCGCACGCGCGGATTTGCCGGATCACTCCCATCGATATAGGTACCGATCACCGGCGTATAAGGCTTGCCGCTGTTGTATTTACCCAGCACAGAGAGCGCCCATTCATGTGCAAAACGCCACGAACCGATCAACTGTGCCGTATGCGGTACTTCGCCATAAAAGCGGTACAAAGTATCGTCGCCTCCGTAGAGTTCGCGCTCAGAGCTTGTGTAGGTGTAGGCTCCAAAAAAGTACCACGTATCATCGCGGTATTTGGCAGACAGATCAAACCCGTACGCATACCCCTCCCCTTCGCTCACAAACTGCGTCGCGTTATCGTCGATGGCCAATGATTCATAACGCTTATAAAAAGGCTCGATCGATACAGAACCACCCTCAGACAAAGGCATCTCAGCGCGTAGCAGTAGATGCCATGCACGCTCATAATCCAGATCAGGATTGCCCAGATCGCGGGTGATTTTATAGCCGGTAGGCACGCGGGTGTAGCGCCCCATGGAGAGCCCCAAAGTACTTCCCCCACCAAAACCGTATACCGCACCCACGCGTGGATCGGCATAAAAACCAAGACGGTTGTAATCGCTCACCCCCACACGCGTCCCATAGCGCAAGCTCCAATGATCATCGGGTTTGTAGATATCTTCGATAAACAAGGCCCCGGTCGTAAAACGGTAGGTCTCATCAATGCGATACTTCTGCGCCGATGTGAAGTCATAATCCACATCATCGGCGCGCGGCGGTTTGGAGATATTCATATCCAGAGGAATTGAAAGATGATCCGCTTCCACCCCGGCGATAATGCGGTGGCGCTCTACATCAAGAGTGCTTTGGTGATTGATCCCCGTGCGGTTGAAAACGTTGTCGAGATAATAGCCGCCAAAGAGACTCACCCGACTGGTGCTGTAGAGGTTGTAGGCCACAGTGTTGGTACGATAGCGACCATACGCGCCTTGATGCCGCAAACCGACACTCACAAATCCCTGCTCGGCGTCGATCTCGCCTGTAGCCTCAGGATCTTTGACGATATTTTCTTGAGAATTGATTGTCAAGGCATCAAACGCACCGACGGCTTCAAGCGAAAGGTAGTTACCCGCGGAGTACTGATGACCCAGTAGCATACTGAGGTCGTAGTAGTTGGGAAACTGTGTGTAGGTGGGTGTTGGTGTCTTCGCTCAGCGTGCCCGTCGCCTTACCCACCGCCTGCAACAGCAGATCGAAGTAGCTGCGCCGGCCGCCTAGATACAGCGCGGTATCCTCGCTTAGATTTAGATCTAGCCCGAAGCTCGCGTTGTAGATACCCATGTGAACATAGCCGCTGTCTTTGCCTTTTGGGTAGGCAGGGGTGATGTCGATCACGCCGCCGATGGCATTGCCATACGCTGCATCGAAGCCGCCGAGGTAGGCGTTGATCTGCGAAATCGCCTCAGGTGCAATGACAGAGTGGATACCAAAGCCGTGAAAGAGATTCCTTAGGTTTCGAGTTCGTGAACTACTCTAGGTGCAATGACAGAGTGGATACCAAAGCCGTGAAAGATGTAACCCAGCGGCATACGGTTAAGACTAAAGCTCGACTCTTCCGGTTTGGAAGCGTACAAAAAAAGCTCGCCGCTACCATCATTAAGACTGCTCACCCCGCCGATAAATTTGATCGCCTTGATCGGATCGCCCTGCACGCCAGGGATGAACATCGCCTCTTTGACCCCCAGTACCCGCTGCGCGGGCAACCCCTCTACATCTTGCTCGAAGCGCATCAGATTGGGCTCGCCAAAGACACCCGCAAAGGGTTCGTCATTCTCAAGAGGCCGCACTTCAACCACCCCAAGATCGCTCTCCTGAGCGGCAAACACCCTACATGTAAGCAGTAACGTCCAACTGGCGTAGCGCAATACCGGATGCATTCCCTACTCCTTATGGTTGACCGGCACTCTCAAGGTGACGGAAATACTCCATCTCATGCTCGCGCAAGACACGGATCATGTTGGTCGAACCGACCACGCCCGTGGGGTCTCCTGCGGTAAGAATATAGCTTTTGTCTCGATCCAAAATCCCCTCTCGAAGCCCCCGCTCCATCACCTGTGCCAAAATCTGCCCAAGCGACGTATTGTGAACCGAAAAGACGGGTACTACGCCCCATGAAAGGGTAAGCTGTCGGCGCACCGCATCGTCGTGGGTGATGGCGTAGATAGGCATGGTAGGACGATAGCGCCCCAGCATACGCGCCGATGCACCCGAAGAGGTCAGTGCCAATATCCCCTGCGCGCCTAAAGCGCGGGCCAGACGCACCGCCGATTCGTCAATGGCATCAAATTCATTAGAGATAAAGGTCTGGAAATCAAAATAGGGAAAATGCCGCTCTGTCTCACGGATGGTCTCAAACATCGTCCGCACCGCAAGCACCGGATGTGCACCCACCGCGCTCTCCTCTGAGAGCATCACCGCATCGGTGCCATCAAGCACTGCATTAGCAATGTCACTGATCTCGGCGCGGGTAGCACGCTCAGAATGTGTCATCGACAGCAGCATTTGCGTTGCCGTGATAACGGGCTTGGCGGCGATATTGGCCTTGCGGATCAGCATTTTTTGGATACTTGGAACTTCGTAGTAAGGTACTTCGATCCCCAGATCGCCCCGCGCCACCATGATGCCATCACTCGCTTCGAGAATCTCATCGATGCTCTCAACCGCATCAAATTTCTCGATTTTGGCCAACAGCATCGTCTTGCCGCCATGGCTCTCAATCAGAGCGCGCGCACGCACCATATCTTTTGCATTTTGTACAAAAGAGATCGCCATAAAATCGACGCCATTTTCGACGCCCCAGCGGATATCCTCACGGTCTTTGGCGGTGAGCACGTCTACACCCAAACGGGTATTGGGAAAATTGACCCCTTTTTTGGAGGAGAGAATCCCCCGATTCTCCACTTCGACAACGGCACTGTTCGCATCGATCTCGACCACCTTGGTGCGGATCACACCATCGTAGAGATAGACAAAATCACCCAAGCGGAGCTGATCTATGATTTCTGGGTAGTTGAGCGACACCTCATATAGACCTTCGCCGCTCTTGCGCCCGATCATCTCCTCTTTGAAAAAACGGATGCGGTTCCCCTCTTCGAGCTCGAACTGGTGCTCGAGCGCTCCGATACGGATCTTGGGACCGCTGATATCTTGCAACACCCCAATCACCAAGCCCGTGCGTTCCATCGCAGTACGGATATTTGCAAGCACTCCAGCATGATACTCATAACTACCATGACTAAAATTAAGACGGAAAACATTGACGCCAGCGCGGATCAGCGCTTCGATCTGCTCTGGGCTGTCTGATGCAGGCCCGACTGTGGCAACGATTTTGGTGCGTTTTTTCATAGAACCCTCTTACATGTAAATTATGCGAATCGTACCATTATTCTTGCTATGGAATGGCTACCTCTTCGACCGATTCTATAATGTAGCGTAACCTATCATAATCGTGATCGCTTTTGAGCACAAAACCGGAGAGTGAAGGTTTGATCGGCCTGAGCACCGCAGCTTCTTTGATGCTCAGCAGTGCTGCGCGAATCTGCATCCTAAGCGTCTCATCCATCCCCGCCTTGCAGACGATCAAAAAATCGTTCATCGGCTCAGACTTGGCAATGATCTCAAGGTATTGAGCATAGCTTTGCGCCACATCGAGCTTGAGCGCTCCCGCGTCATATTTGCCCATGATCACATACGCCGCAACACGATCGTGACGACCCAAAAAGTCATAGCGCTGAAGTTGACCGTCTATCCCCTGATCGATCAGCATCTTTCTGGGAACAAAATATGATAGGGTCGAATCGGGAGAACCAAAGGCCAGACGTTTACCTACAAGATGGTGCAATGAAGTGATCGCAGAGCCCTTTTTGACAACAATCGCACTGCAAAAATCATCAGCTTTGTCACTGTCAAGAGCAGCGGCAATCCAGAGTGAACCCGGCACAAGGCGCATCGCTTCGACGTAGGGCGCTGGGCCGATGTAGCCTAAGTCATACGCTCCTTGAGCAAATTTTTCGATGGTATCGGCGTAGTCGTATCCGCTGTGCAGCACGATTTTCCGACCTGTAGCTTCTTCAAGCCGCTGCAACAGCGGAGCGAAACTCTCTTGCATCTGCGACAATGACACTGTGCTGATCACACCAAAACGTAGCTCCTCCGCACCAAACAAAATCGAAAAACTCAAAAGGAGAGAAAAAATAGACCGTTTCATGCCATAATCATAATCTTTACTGTGTTAAAGTTGTGTTACACGATATGAAAGTACTGACAATGTTCAACCGCTATATCTTGCTGTTTGCAATTATTGAGGTGTTGGTAATAGGCTATTTTTTCAGCCATTTTTATGAAAAACGCGCCCTCCATCACGCCGAAGCGATCCACACCATCCAAAACAGCTTCGAAGCAGCCATCCATGCCTATGAGATGTCCAACGACAGCTTCTATGCCCAACATGCCGACATTATGGCTCGAATGCTCCATCAAGCATCCCTACGCCCCGCCACAGAGCGCGACGAGATCCGGCAAGCGATGCTGGAACAATTCGGCACTTTTTACAATGACCAAAAGCTCTTCTCACTGGTTGTCTTACATGTAATCGACGCACAGGGAGACTCATTTTTGCGTTTTCATGCCCCAAAAGTGCACGGTGATTCCATTGCTACGCAGCGCTATTCACTGGCACAAATCACCAAAACGATGCGCTATCAACATGGTCTGGAGGTCGGAGTTTTTCGCGAAGCCTATCGCTTTCAATATCCGCTCTTTTACGGTGGACACTATGTCGGTGCTTATGAATACGGCATCGGCTTTGATGCCATTATTCGCACAATGGAGAAGACACATCCTAGAGATTACGCCTTTTTCTTACGCAGCGAAGCTGTTGATGCGCTGTGCCGATGCAATGTAATGCAACAGCGCTATGAGACACTTACCATCGGGGAAGAGCGCCTCTACCGACACCGTGAAAGCAGCTACCGTCGCTATTCATCCGAACACCTCCTGCATCTTATGGGAATGCGCGCATTTCAGGAGCGTCTCGCTGCCAAAACGCCTGGCGTCATCGACTACTGGTACGATTTTGCCCACCACAGTGTCGTTGTGTTGCCGCTGAGTGACATCGAGGGCAACACCATCGCCTTTTTCATCGCCAAGCTCACCTTCACCCATGGCGAAGAGCTCCTCAAAAGCCTCCTGATTGATATGGCGCTGGCGCTGGCACTAGGATTTGCGCTCTCCTTTGTCTATTTTAAAGAGTGGCGCCATCAGCGCTACATTCGTGATATTCTCAACACCCAAAAAGATATCATCATCGTCACCGATGGCATCAATATCCACGACGCCAACACTGCCATGCTCGACTTTTTCGGCTATCCGTCACTTGCGGCATTTACCAACGTCCATGATTGTATTTGTGACTATTTTGTCGACGAACCGGGCTTGATCTCCAAAGAGCACAATGGAGTGCGCTGGGTCGATTATATTCTCAGCCATCCCCACGAGGAGCACCTCATCAAAATGTACGACCGTGCCCTCAAAGAGGAGCGTATCTTCTTGCCGCAGATCGAGCGCTTTAAAAGCACAGGTACCTATGTCGTGAGCCTCAAAGATCAAACCGATGCCTTTCGTAGGCGTCAAGAACTCGAAATACGCGCCAGCCATGACGCCCTTACCCAGATTTACAACCGCAGTAAATTTGATGAGCTACTCGAGCGCGAACTACAACTCACTCAGCGGTACCAAACCGATGTCTCAGTGATCATGTTTGACATTGACCATTTCAAGCGGATCAACGACACGCATGGGCACGATGTCGGCGACAAAGTCCTTCAAGCCCTCAGCCGCCTTGTGCAAAACAATATCCGTGATGTAGATATCTTCGCCAGATGGGGCGGAGAGGAGTTTATGATCATCACCCGTACCCCGCTGGACCAAGCCTATATTTTGGCCGAAAAGCTGCGCCGACTCTGTAGTAGCGAGTCTTTTGAGATCATCGGTTCGATGAGCTGTAGCTTCGGAGTGGCACACTATCACCCAACTGAAACAAAAAACTCCTTACTGAAGCGTTGTGATACCCTGCTGTATCGTGCCAAAACAGAGGGACGCAACCGAGTCATTGCAAAAGAGATATAAAGCGATAATTTTTATCTTTTAGTTCTAATTATTAGTTTTTGCGCTCCAAATTAGCTTAAATCTTCTGTGCTACAATCTTCGACGTCAAAACCCCAAACCTACAAAGGACATTCATGCTCGTTACCAACAAAGCTCCCGACTTCACCGCCACTGCCGTTATGGGCAACAACGAAATCAAAGCAGATTTCAATCTTTATGAAAACTTCGGAACCAAAGGTACTGTTGTCTTCTTTTACCCACTCGACTTCACCTTTGTTTGCCCTTCCGAAATCATCGCGTTTGACCACCGCCTCGAAGAGTTCACTTCTCGCGGCATCAACGTTATCGGTATCTCCGTTGACTCACAGTTCAGCCACTTTGCATGGAAAAACACCGCTGTCAAAGAGGGCGGAATCGGTCAAGTGCGCTTCCCTCTCGTTGCCGACCTTGACAAACAAATCGCCAAAGATTTCGATGTCCTCGTCAACAACGCCGTCGCACTGCGCGGTTCGTTCCTAATCGATGCCGATGGCACCGTCCGCCACGCCGTCATCAACGACCTGCCACTGGGCCGCAATATCGATGAAATGATCCGTATGGTCGATACCATGTTGTTTGTCAACGAACACGGCGAAGTGTGCCCTGCTGGATGGCAGAAGGGCGATGAGGGGATGAAAGCCTCTACCGCCGGTGTTGCCGAATACCTCGCCAAACACAGCGAAGAGCTCTAAAAACTTCTTGCGCTTTACATGTAAGCCTTACATGTAAAGCACTTCGCACAAAAAGTACTTCGCACTCTAAAGCCCTGTATGCCCTCTCATAAAATCATCATAACTCTTTTCAAATGTCCGCTCTCGCATCAACTTACTTCCGGTACTGCCCATTTGTTGGCGTAAAGCACTATTTTCGATCAGCTCAAGCAGACGTGCGATCCATACCTGAGGCTGGCTGATGGGAATCAAAAAGCCGCTTTCACCTTCATGTACAATCTCACGCACGCCCCCCTCATCGCTCACCACCGCGCACAAACCGCTGGCCTGCGCTTCCATCACGGCCTGCCCCAGCGTCTCTGTGGTTGACGCAAACACAAACAGATCGCTCGAAGCATAAAGTTCAGAAAGCGTCATCCCGCCTTGGCGTCCCAGAAAGTGCATCTGCGGCGGATGATCCACGGGTATTTCTCCTTCACCGACAAAAACAAAGTCAACCACTTGCTTACATGTAACCAGTACCTGACACGCCAAATCGTAGAGCAGATCGAAACGCTTCTCGACACTCAAGCGCCCTACATAGAGTACTTTAAGGCTCTCACGTCTGATACCCAGCTCTTCCCAAAGCTCCATTCGTCGATGTGCGCAAGAGAAACGGCTGGTATCTATCCCCGCATGCAAGGTCACAATACGACTCTGAGGCACACCGACTTGCTCGTGCAACACCGATTCAAAACCTTTTGAACGTGCAAACACCAACACCATACGCCGATAAAATACGCGCATTACCCACCCTGTGATCTGCGCGGCAAAATCCCAACGCAGATTCTCCCGCAGGTAAGCCGGAAAATCGGTATGGTAGGTGGCCGTAGTCGGAATACCCATCAACCTTGAAAGCAGCAGCGCGCTCCAACCCAAGGGCCCAGGCGTCGAAATATGGATAAGGTCGGGGCGGATACGGCGCAAATGACGATAAAAAGAGATAAAAGGGGGCGTTAGCACCAAATACTGCGTCTTGTAAAAAGGCATACGCATTTTGAGCAAAGGACGCACATTGATGACTTTGCCCTCACTCTGCGCTTCGCAGAGCGGCGAAGAGGTGAGCACATGAAAAGCGTCGCCGCGTGCTTTGGCCATAGCGGCAAGATCATTGATAAAGCGCGACACACCGTTGGCGTCATAAACCGTATCGCTAACCAAAACGATGCGGGGTCGGGGGAGTGTGTCGGTCGTGTCCATACTGAAATGTTAATGCGCTAAAGTCGCACCATCAATACACCAACAGCACAAAACGGTTACAGGCAGGCCATGCACTATCGATCCATCTTCATCTCCGATGTCCATCTAGGTTCCCGTCACGCGCAGGCCGACGCCCTTTTGGACTTCATGAAGGATAACGAAAGCGACGCACTCTATCTCGTCGGTGACATTATCGACGGCTGGGCGCTCAAGCGCCGTTGGGTCTGGCCACAGGCGCACTCTGACGTGGTTCAAAAGCTCTTGCGTAAAGCGCGCAAAGGGACCCATGTGACCTATGTTTTGGGCAACCACGATGAGTTTGTGCGCTCTTTTTTACCGCTCAATCTTGGCGATCATTTTGAAGTGGTCAACGAAGCAATCTACAAAGCAGCCAATGGCAAACGCTATCTCGTCACCCACGGCGACTTTTTTGACTCCATCACCATGACCAAAAAATGGCTTGCGGAGTTCGGCGATATCAGCTACAACCTCCTGCTCAAACTCAACCGCCCCATCAATACCTTTCGCCGACTTATCGGCTACAAACGCTACTGGTCGCTCTCAAGCTATGCCAAACAAAACGTCAAAAAAGCAGTTATGTTCATCGATGATTTTGAAAAAGTCCTCTGCATCGAAGCAAACCGCCGTGAGCTCGATGGCGTCATCTGCGGCCACATCCACCACGCCGAACATAAACATATCGATAACATCACCTACCTCAACTGCGGCGACTGGGTCGAAAGCGCCACCGCCGTGGTCGAGACGATGGAAGGCGAATGGCAAATCATCCGCTTCCATGAAGCGCCCGTAGAGGTGGTTTAAGGATCACTCAATCTGCCATAGACAAAGCAGCATCAGGCAGTTTTGTCGGGTTACATGTAAAAAATAAGTATTATGTCACCTAATTTTATGTTTAAAATACACTCTGGTTTTGAAAATTATCTTATCGGGAAGAGCACCTAAAATTCTTTTGGTACCTCTTTTGCTATACTTACCAAAACCACAGAAAGGAATCTCATGAGCGAAGCGTTGATAGCCCCAAGCACCCTTATTTGGGCGAGACAAAGAGCCCATCTCACTATCGACCGTATCGCTCAGAAATTCGCCAAAATCGAGCTTTGGGAGCGTGGTGAAGCCAGACCCACCTTTGCCCAAGCGCAAAAGCTAGCGACCTATCTCCAAGTCCCTTTTGGGTATCTTTTTCTCCCGACTCCACCCATCGAAGAGCTACCCATCCCCGACCTTCGCACACTCGGAAGCCACCCGATAGTCGATATTAGCCCCGATTTTAGAGACCTTCTAAACTCCATCTCACTCAAACAACAATGGTACAAAGAGCACCTACTCTCCGAAGGTGAAACCCCAAAACCATATCTCGCCAAGCACACCATCCAAAGCGGCAAAATCGCCATCGCCAATGACATCATCTCTACTTTGGAGCTAACAAGTCTAATAGGCAAAAACCTCGATAAAAAAATCCTACTCGGCAAACTCGCCGATGCAAGCGAAAACGCTGGCATACTCGTCATGAAAAACGGCATCGTCGGTAACAATACACACAAAAAGCTCTCCATCGAAGAGTTTAGGGGATTTTCTATCTACGACCCTATCGCACCGCTTGTTTTTATCAATTCCACCGATGCTATCGCAGGTCAAATCTTTACTCTTGTCCATGAGCTAGTCCATCTTTGGATTGGTGAGGCGGGCATATCTTCTCTTGACTTTGAACACACCGACAACCAAATCGAGCACTTTTGCAACGCCGTCACCACTGAAATCCTCATACCAAAAGAGCTCATGCTTGCAAATTTTGACACAACAAAACCAGCCCAATACCAAACCCTTGCCAATACATTTTCCGTAAGCACTTTAGCCATACTCAATCGCCTTTACAATCTCGGCTTGTTGAGTCAAGACCAACGCAAAACACTCACCAAGCTTGAACAAGATAATTTTGATGCTCAACCCAAAAATGAGAGTTCAAAAAGCGGAGGCGATTTTTATCGCACCCTCAAAACCAAAAATGGCAATCTTTTTTCTGTTGCCTTGATAGCCTCCACACTCAACGGCAAAACCACCTACAAGGAAGCGGCATCTTTGCTTGATACCAGTATCAAAGGTATTGACAAATATGCCAAACACCTAGGGGTGATGTGATGTTGTTTCTGCTCGATGCCAATGCCCTAATCGAAGCCAACAAGCGCTACTACGCAAAAGATATTTGCCCTGCTTTTTGGGATTTTTTGGATGCCAAATCCAACGACATCAAGAGCATCAAAAGTGTTTATGATGAACTGCTCAAAGGCAACGATGAGCTTGTGAACTGGGCAAAAGAGCGAAAAGAGTTGTTTTTATCGGTCGATGACAAAGGTACACAAATTGAGTTTGGTGGTATTGCTTCATTTTTATCAACATCAAAATACGCACAATCAAAAGATTTTGGGAGGTTTATGGGCGGTGCCGACCCTTGGATTATCGCCAAAGCCAAACTCCTCAATGCCACTGTTGTAACCCATGAAAAATCGATTGACAATAATGCTAAACGACCAAAAATCCCAAATATCTGTGCTGATTTGGGTGTAAAAGTAGTCAATACATTTGACCTAATACGCATCAACGGCGGACAATTTATACTATGAGTATAGTCACTATAAAAGAGTTTGAACCACTTACAAGCCACCAACAAAGCATCAAAATAAGGTGACATAATACCTAATAAACCCAAGTAATCGGCAAGCTTGAAGGTGAGAAATGGCAAACCACCTAAAGCGCCTACTGCGTCCATCCAAAAAGCCAAAGCGGGATTTTTTGGGTGGGTGGTGAAATCGGCATCGATGGCTAGGTAACTCTCATCTAGGTCTTTGAGTACAAAACATAAACCACACTTATGGATTCACATCGGCGCACAGGTCAACCGCACAAACTCCAGTGCCTTAGGATGCACAAATGCCAGCCGACTCCAGGCTCTTGGCGGGGGCGTGAGGATAAGGCGTGATGGGGTGATGGCGCGTGAGAGCCCCACGTAAAACTGCGACGGGGCGAAGATTTCGGAGGTATCGACGATCAGATCAAGCAGGCTCATCCCTTGAGATTTGTGGATGGTGATCGCAAACGCGAGCTGCAGCGGCAATTGCACCAGTGTAAAGAGCGCCACTTCGCGCAGCTCTTTTTTGCCCCCTTCGCTCACCTCTTTCCAGAGCGTTTTGGGCGTCTGCGTCGCTTCGACCTTGATGACGCTGCCGTTTTCTTTGCATACATGTAAGGCGTTTGGTTCGCACTTGACCACCACCGCGCGCTCGCCGTTGTAGTAGTTCCACGCATTGCGCGTAAAGAGCACGGGCGCGCCCACTTTGAGCCGCAGCAGACGCTCGACTCTGGCATCGTCAAAAAAGCGCTCGATCTCAGCGTCTTTACATGTAGGCTCATGGCGGATCACCTGCGCCGCGTAGCGTACCTCGGGTGCGTCGATCAGCTCAAGCTGCGCTTCGTTGTGCGCTCTGGCCGAATCGTTGCGCCCAAAGAGCAGCGTGTAGGTGCGCAGATCTTCGGGCAGGGGTGCGACCAAGCGATCCAAAAAGGCCTCCTCCTCTTGGTCAATGCGGCAAAAACGCACCGCATCGAGCAGCCGCACAAAGGCCTCGTCGCTGGTGCGATAGACCGTACGAAGCGTGATCGTCTCAAACCCGAAACGCCCCCAGCTCTCGCTCTCAAACGCAAAGCGCACGCTCCCGCCGCGCACCACGGGCGGCAACTGCAAAAAGTCCCCGACCGCCAAAATCATCCCCGAAAAGCCCGCCTGAAGCAGCCTATAACGGATCATCTCCAGCACCTCGGCGCTCACCATCGAGATCTCATCGATGATGATGCACTCCATCGACGCAATGAGCTTGTGCAGTTTTTTACTCAGCGGCAATTTGCCCTGACGCTCCAGCGCTTCGAGGTTATCGCAGATCCCCAGATCAAAAAAGCTGTGCAGGGTCTGACCGCCGAGCAGCGTAGCGGCCATGCCGGTAGAGGCGAGACGCGCGACCTTTTTGGCGTCGCGCTCAAGCAAGGCAATCAGGCCGCGTGTGAGCGTCGTCTTGCCCACGCCCGCCCCGCCGGTGAGAAAGAGGGCACGTTTTTGCTCTAAAAAGGTAAGAAGTTCGGCACTTTGCATGGGGTATAATTGTAGCCAAAAGGGAGGGTCTGATGCGGTTTTTGATCTTTTTATGGTGCTGCGCGGTGGCGATGTTTGGCGCAGAGGCGGCCAAAGGCGCGACGGCGCTCATCGAGTTTGCCAAAATCCCCAAAAACGCGTCGCTCAGCTTTGAAGGACGCGACATAGCGCTGCTGCGCCATCCCGCCAAAGCGGACACCTACTTCGCCCTCATCGCCATCGACTACCGCAGCACCGCGAGAGAGAGCGCCCTACATGTACGCTACAGCGGGGGCGAAAAAAAGATTCCGCTCACCGTCACCGAGGGCAACTACACCCAAGAGACGCTCAGCGTCGCGCAAGAGAAGGTCACCCCCTCAAAAGAGCAGCGCGAACGTACCGAACGCGAATACGCCGAAGCGATGGCGATCTACCGCACCCACAGCCCCCTTCGCCTCTGGAGCCGTCCCTTTTTACTGCCCATGCAAAGCCCCATCACCAGCCCCTTTGGTACCGCGCGCATCTACAATGGTACGCTCTCAGGATTTCACGGCGGCACCGATTTTCGCGCCGCTATCGGTACCCCCGTACACGCCGCCAACAGCGGCAAAGTGGTACTCGCCAAAGATCGTTTCTATGCGGGAGGATCGGTCGTCATCGACCACGGAGAGGGGATCTACACCACCTATTACCACCTCAGCGCCTTACATGTAAGCGTCGGCGATAGCGTGGCGCAAGGTGCTGTGATCGGCCTAAGCGGAAAAAGCGGAAGGGTAAGCGGGCCGCATCTGCACTACGGCGTAATGCTCCAAGGGCTAAGCGTCGATCCGTTGCAGTTTCATGCGCAGATCGAGCGGCTCTTCCTCTCTGCGTCACGCAACTGACACCCCCCTTATATCTCTTTTATGACTCCATGATACAATAGAGCATTTCTCAACCTTAGGAGGTGTTGTATGTGGTTTACACGTTTATGGATCATCTGGTTGCTGGGAGTGATGCCGCTGAGGGCCGAGTCGATGCCGGAGCTCTATGTCGTTTTTGACGCTTCGGGCAGTATGTGGGGGCAGATCGACGCAATCGCCAAAATCGAAAGCTCCAAAAAGATCCTCACTGAAGTGCTGCCGACCTTTCCGGCTCAAATGCCCATCGGATTGATTGTCTACGGACATCGGGACAAAAGCTCTTGCAGCGATATCGAGCTCATGGAGCCGCTCGCCCTTTCCAACCGCCAAGCCGTACTGAACAAAATCACTACCGTCCGTCCGCTCGGTATGACGCCGATGATCGATGCAGTTACCAAAGCATTGGAACAGTTCACCGACGCCCAAGGCCAAAAGATCGTTATTTTGTTGAGCGACGGCATCGAAACCTGCCACCAAGACCCCTGCGGCCAGATGCAACAACTCCACGCCAAGCATCCGCAATCTATCCTACATGTCATAGGATTCGGGGTCAACAGTGAGACCGCAAAGCAACTGGAGTGTCTTGCACAAGCCGGCTCAGGCAGATATTTTCACGCCGAAGATGCCCATAAGCTCACCGCCGCCTTCAATGAGCTCAACACTTCCATGACCCAAACCGTCGCGCAGGTCACATCGGTCTCAAAATCGGCCAAATCCTCTCTGGGCAAATTGCGCATCACCATGCCCCAAGAGAGCCAAAAAAGCGTTGCGACGGCGGTGATCTTTGCAGCCCAAAGCGATACGCCCAAAAAAACCGTTGAACAGCCTGCCAACGACACCCTTCACCCGCTCCCTGCGGGCGCATACCGCATCGCTCTGGGCTACGCCAACCCCAACTACCGTCCGGCAACCGATGTCAATCTGACAACCCTAGAGGTACTCGGCGGAGCAGAGACAACCCTCGCTCTAGGCGCTTTGAGCTTCAACCGCGCCCCCACGCTTCAAAAACTGCCGGTTGCCGCCGTCGAAATCCGATCCCAAAATAGCGGCGTTTCGCTCCGGCTGCAAGAGCACGGCAACGACTACTATCTCTACCTTCCAAAGCCTCTGCCTGAAGGGGTCTATGATGTTGCCCTGCGTTACAAGCAAAGCGAAGAGGCGACATTGATCGCTTCGGGTATCAGCGTCTTGGCATCACGCACAACGCCCATCGAGATCGACACCTCGTTTACCATGAAAAAACCCGAAGATGCCAAAGAGTGGCTGGGATGGGAGCTGATCGACACCCAAAGCAACCGCAGCATTCTCAAGCTTACGCGGCGCTGGGACAACGACTATCCGCTTTGGTCCACATTCGCGCTTGGCGCAGGAACCTACAAGGTGATGGTATGGCTCAAAGGGATGAACGAACCACTCGAAGCAACCGATGCACTACAGATCAAAAAAGGAGAATCCGTCACCTTTGACAGCGGCATGTGATCCTCTAAACACTCACTACACGTTTTGGTGTTATTGGGTCCATCACAATCCCTAAGTGAACCGGACATCCGGCTCACACCTCTATCAACGACTCAAACACAATGACGCAGTAAATTCCTTGCCCTTCATTTCCGATCTCGACAGTGCCTCCCAATTTGCGGGTCACCAAGGTGCGGGCCATCTCCAAACCCATACCGTAACCTGTACGCTCGGATACGCTCCCCATCCCCCCTCCGTTGTCGCGGTACTCGATGCGGATTGACCGACCTCCTTGAAGCATAAAGCGGATGTGCGGTGCCGCTGTTTTGACGCGCTCGAACTGATCAAGGCTGTTTTCAAAGAGAATACCCATCACATTGAGCAGGGCGCTTTGGTAGCCGATGCACTCGATGCCTGAGCCTTCGATCCTCACCTCTACCCCTAATCTTCGAACTTTTGCGTCGAAGATCGCCAGCATCCGACCCAGCGCTTCTTCAACGTAAAAGTGTTGCATTCTGGTCTCGGCGGCATAAAATGTACTAAAGAGCTTAAGCGTCTCATCCATGTGTTCGATAGCGTATTCGATCTTGGGCAGTTGCTCGCGCACACTCAGAGCAAGGCTTCGGTCGTCGCCGGCCGTTTGCATCCGTAGTGCCGCTACATGAGCGCCAAGCTGCGCAAAAGGCTGACGCCACTGATGCGACACGTTGGCAATAATCCGTCCTACCCACGCGAAGCGCTGCTCTTGCTGCAGCAGCAGTTCGCTCTGCACCTGTGCCTCTTTCATCGACTTTACCCGTTGCACGAGCGCCATGGAGAGCATGATGATCTCAAAAAGTACCGCCAACGGCGGGATGTAGCTAAGCGATACGGAGACCGCCACGATCCCTTTGAGGTGCATGACGACGACCAGCAGTGCCGCGATATAGACCCCTTCGCCGATTAAAAAATAGAGCGCGCTTTGATGACCACGTAGCAGCGCCCACAGCGCGACGGCAATGACGGCAAACATTGAGATGAAGCTCAGCACCATGTAAGCCTCCGCCAGCGCCATCACCGAGGGGTCGATAAATCCGTAGAGAAATACAATCGCACCAAATGCATTAAACAGCGCCAAAACCCCAAGAGCCTTATAGCCAAAGCGTGTTTGATGCCGTAGATCGAAGTAGCTCATTGTAAAGAGCAGCAAAAAAAGGATCATCAGCGGCGGCACAAACCAGGTGCTCAGCGTCAGGGCAAAGAGATCAATGCCGGTGTCTAGGAGATAGAGGATGCCGTTTTGAGCGAGCATAAACCACAACACGCAGAGCGCGTGGAGCACATAAAAAAAGAAGTAGCGCTCGCGCAGTCCGATGCTCACGCTCAGATTATAAAGCACCAGCGCGGCGATCACGCCGCCATAAAGTCCCCAAAAGAGCAGGTCATAGCTGTTGATGCGGGTGAAGTGGGCTACGTCGTAAAGCTGCCAATAGAGCTCCATCGCCCCGTGGCTCTCAAAGCGGCTGATCAGTTCCACCTCCTCACCCGCAGCGAGCGGCAGATAAAAGAGGCTCTTGGCATTGAAGATGGCGCGGTCTTCCAAAGGTCTGAGGTCGCCGAGGCGGTGGTGCTGCGCTACTTCGCCGTTGCGCAGTACATAGGCATCGAGCAGATCGATGCCGGCTCTGGGGTGGCGGACGATGAGATTTTGCGCCCGGTCGCTCTCGTTGCGCAGCGTACAGCGGCTCCAAAAGACGTTTGGCGTATAGCCCACCTTCCACGCATCAAAGCGCTCCAGATGCGCTAAGTCTTCAAGCTGCGCCGTAGCGGTCGGATCGACAAAGAGTTCGCCGCATCCTTGCGTGCTTTGCGCTGGGGCGGTAATGTTTACATGTAAGGCTTGCGCCCATACGAGGCCCAGCAGCCCCAGCAGCAGCAAAAGCGCCTTCATCGCGCCTCCTTGCAATCTCTACTGCTTCAAATGATTTTTGAGCACCTCTATCGAGAGCCCTAGCTCTTTGGCAATCGTTTCAACCGAGAGACCGAATTTACTAATCATCACTCTCGCCGTCTCCAGCTTGCCCTCCAGCTTGCCGCGCTCCATCCCGCGCTCCATCCCCAATTCATAACTGGGCAACTGCTCCATAGTGATTGTTCGTAACATCTCTTCCGCCTTTTTGAGTTTATCTTTAAGATTTCTGTTTTCAGATAGGGTCTCTAGCATCAGCATATACTTGCCAAAGCTATGTTCGTTCTCACCGGTAAGCACCTTGAGTCTTGAAGTCAAATGCATTAACAGCTCAAACTCATCTTTACCTTTAAAGTCACACAAAATGCTCAGCACCAAAGCGTCGGGCGTATCCATAGCCAAGAACTTTTCACAGTCGATGGTGTGCATATCGATCAGATGATAGCGATAGTCGATCTGCGGGCTTTGGATGCAATCACGCATACTCAAAGCAGCTTTCCCAATATAGATCACATACTGATGAATGGGCAAATGCTCAAAACGCATATGGATATCGCTGTAGTAGCGTAGCATCCTTTTGGCCATAGTAGCGTCGTTGTCGTTTTGAATCTCAAGGTGCAAGATAGAATCAACCCCGCTGATCTTACATGTAGCCACAATATCGACTTCGCGCTTCTCCACCCGCTGCAGCTCTTTATCGACAAACTCCACATCGGCAATTTCCAGACCGAGGATATAGAGTGCGATATCTTCGGCAATAGCCTTGATGGTCTCTTTGGTGGTGATGTCTTTTTTCATGGGGCTATTTTAGCGTAGGTTGAGCGCTTACATGTAAGCGTTACGAATCTTTAAGCAGATAGCCCAGATCTTTAACGGTAACAATCAGATCCTCAAGCCCTTTTTTGCGCAGGCGAAAGACCATGTTGCGCAGGGTGTTGGGATCGACCGTTTCATCAACGATGCGCTCTTCGACCCGCCG
>DZBC01000174.1 GCA_022729835.1 Sulfuricurvum sp.
CATCAACGACTTTTTTAAGCTCCCAGTAGCGTAATGTCCAAGCCTGTTTTAACCATCATTGATACCTTTGGCTTCTTTTTTCGCTCTTTTTATGCCCTGCCGCCGCTAAGCAACAGTGCTGGCTTTCCGACGGGGCTGCTTACGGGCTTTGCCAACTTCATCAGCAATCTTCACCGCGAACACGGCAGCGACTACATCGCTTTTGCGCTGGACGCCAAAGGGGCCACTTTTCGCAGTGAGATCGACCCCAATTACAAAGCCAACCGTCCTGCTCCGCCTGAAGAGCTGGTGCTGCAACTGCCCGTAGCGATAGAGTGGATCGAGAAGATGGGGTTTACGACGCTGAGCCGCAGCGGATTTGAAGCGGACGATATTATTGCATCGCTCAGCCAAGAGGCGCTGCGTGCGGGGATGAACGTGCGCATCGTTTCACACGATAAAGACCTCTATCAGCTCATCGAAGATGCCCATGTGGTACTTTATGACGCGATCAAACGTAAGATCATCAACGAAGCGGAGTGTTTTGAAAAACACGGGGTGCATCCTTCGCAATTTACCGATTTTCAGGCGCTGCTCGGCGACAGTGCGGACAATGTCCCCGGTGTCAAAGGGATCGGAAAAGTGACGGCGCAGAAGCTGCTTGAGACCTTTGGGTCACTCGATGCGATCTACCGCAATATCGACGCGGTGACCCCCGCCGGAGTGCAAAAAAAGCTGCGCGAAAACGAGCAAAACGCCTGGATGTCGCAAAAACTCGTCACCCTGCGGCGCGACCTTTTTGACACCTTTGATTTTGAGCCGCTGCGCATGAAGGAGCACAACCCCTTTGTCGCCATCGCCGATGAGCTTGCGGCGTATGAGATGAACGGCATTTTGCGGCTGCTGCAAAGCAAAAACCTGCTCACGTCCGCGTCGCCCAAAGCGCAACCCAAGGCGGAGTCGAGTGCTTTTAAAACGACGCTGCTTCAAGACGACGCGGCACTCTTACATGTAATAGAGAAGCTGCGCAGTGATCAGGTGGTCGCCTTTGATACCGAGACGACGGGGCTGGAGCATGAGCGCTGCGAGATTGTGGGGTTTAGCTTTGCGTTTGAAGAGGGCGAGGGCTATTACGTGCCGCTGCGCCACAGCTACCTCGGCGTAGGCGCTCAGGTGGGGCTTGAGAGCGCGCGCGCGGCGGTGGAGAAGATTCTTACATGTAAGGTGATCGGACACAACATTAAGTTCGATCTGCACTTTTTGGCCGATTGGCTGGGACGTGACGATTTTGCGCTGCACACCGATACGATGATTTTGGCGTGGTTGGACAATCCTGAGCAGAGCCTTTCGCTCGACGCGCTTAGCGAGCGCCATTTTGCCCACAAAATGATCCGCTTTAGCGAGACGGTCAAAAAAGGGGAGAACTTTGCATCGGTCGCGCTGGAAGAGGCGTGTCGCTACGGGGCTGAAGATGCGGTGATGACGCTGCGGCTCTATCAACTCTACCGCGCCAAGCTCCAAGAGCGCGGCGATATTTTGGGCGAGAACGAGCGGGTTGAGGTGCCGTTTATCTCGACGCTTTTGCGGATGGAACGCGCGGGGATTATGATCGATGAGGCGGTGCTTGGGCATTTTCGCATCGAAGCGTCGGCGCGGCTCTTGGAGCTTTCAGAGGCGATTTACGCGTATGCGGGCGGGGCGTTTAACATCAACTCACCCAAGCAGCTCAGCACACTGCTCTTTGAGACGCTCGGGCTGCAAAGCGGCAAAAAGACCAAAACCGGCTACTCAACTGATGAGAGCGTGCTGGCGGCGCTATCGGGCGAGCACCCCATCATTGCGCCGCTGCTGGAGTATCGGGAGCTCTTTAAGCTGCTCTCGACCTACATCGATCCGCTGCTCGAACTGGGCGGCGCGGCGCACGACAAACGCATCCACACCTCTTTTGTGCACAGCGGTACGGCGACGGGACGGCTGAGTTCCAAAAACCCGAACCTGCAAAACATCCCGACCAAAACCGAGCTGGGGCGGCGCATCCGCGAAGCCTTCGTCGCACCTGAGGGGCGGATGCTGATCGGGATCGACTATTCGCAGATCGAACTGCGCCTGCTGGCCCATTTTAGCCAGGATGCGCACCTGCTCGAGGCTTTCAACGCGGGGCTGGACATCCACCGCCAAACTGCCGTGAAGCTCTTTGGCGAATCACAGGCTGATGCCAAGCGTTATGTGGCCAAAACAGTCAATTTCGGGCTGCTTTACGGCATGGGCCCCAAAAAACTCTCCGAGACGCTGGGGATCGATATGCGCGAAGCCAGAGCGATCATCGAGCGCTATTTCGAGAGTTTTCCGAGCGTGAAGGGCTATTTCGCCTCCATCGTCGAAGGGGCGCGCGGCGCGGGCTATGTGCAGACGCTGCTGGGTCGGCGGCGCTATTTCGATTTTGCTTCCGCTACGCCGATGCAGCGCGCGGCGTATGAGCGCGAAGCGGTCAATACCCTCTTTCAAGGCAGCGCGGCCGATCTGATCAAGCTCTCGATGAACCGTATCGACGCACTGATCCGCGAAGAGGGCTTACATGTAACGATGTTGCTTCAGATCCACGACGAACTCTTGTTTGAAGCGCCCATGAATGAGGCGCAGCAAATTAGCGCACGTTTTGGGGAGATTATGGAGCAGATTCACCCCTTACATGTAACGCTCAAAACATCCCGAAATATCGCCCCGCACTGGGGCGCACTCAAATAAAACAAGGTTATTGATGCAAACGATTCTAAAACTTCTGGGTTCCATGCGAACCATGGCCGGATTAATGTTGATTTTTGCCTTCTCTGTCGGCACGGCTACCTTTATCGAAAATGATTTCGGCACGGAGACAGCCAAAGCTGTGGTCTACAATGCCAAATGGTTTGAGTTGCTACTCACGTTACTGGCGATCAATTTAGTGCTGAATATCCTCAACTTTCGGATGTACCGCAAAGAACGCGCTCTGGTGCTGCTCTTTCACGTCTCCTTTTTTGTGGTGCTCATCGGCGCGACGATTACCCGCTACTGGGGCTTTGAGGGGGTGATGCACATTCGTGAGGGTGCACTTCAAAATGAGATGCTCAGTGCGGAGAATCATCTGGGTTTTGTGATTGAATCTGAGGGTAAGAGAGAGAGCTACTCTGTGCCGCTCTACCTTTCCAAAATTACACAAAACACGCAGCGATTCAGCACTGAGGTGGGCGTAAAGTCCTTTGAGGCGCGGATCGTGGAGTATATTCCAGACGCGACGCAGAAGCTGGTGGCGGTGGATGAGGGCGGAGAAGCGATTGCAAGTTTGATGATTACCGGGGAGGGGATGGCTCCTTCGCAGATTTTGCTGCACCGTGGAGAGCGCTTTGAAACGGAAGAGTTTATCCTCTCCTTTGAAGCCGACGGGGCGTTTGAAAAGCCTGTGATTGCCTTACATGTAAGCGGTGATACGCTGCAGATGAGCCATTCTATGGCACTGGGGTATCTCAATATGGATGACCGCAGCAGCGGCGAAATCAACGCTTCAGAGGTGACGCCGCTTGAATCGCGTCGGCTCTACAACCACGGACGCAGCAGCTTTGTACTGCGTGATTTTTATCCGCAGGCCAAAGCGGTGCTCGCTTCCGCCGACGCCATGGGCTCTATGGCGACCAATCTGCGCGACGCACTGCGGCTCTCACTGCGCTTAGGTGATGAGGAGCGCGAGGTGTGGGTACGCGGTGTTAGGGGGATGATGGGAGAGCCTATTGTGGCAGATTTTGGGGATGCGCGCGTCTCTGTGACGTATGGCGCGAAGGTGATTCGTCTCCCTTTCGCGATCAAATTGGTCGATTTTCAGCTTGAGCGCTATCCCGGCTCCAACTCCCCCTCCTCATACGCCAGCGAAGTGGTGCTCATGGATGAGGCGCAGGGAATTGAGCAGCCTTTTCGCATCTATATGAACCATGTGCTCGATCATCGTGGATACCGCTTTTTTCAGTCTTCGTACGACCGCGATGAGCTGGGCACTGTGCTCTCGGTCAATAACGACCCCGGCACCCTGCCGACCTATATCGGCTATGCGATGATGGCCATCGGGATGTTCGGTGCGCTCTTTGTCTCGGGCGGGCGCTTCTCAAGATTGGCCAAAAAAGCCAAAGAGGCATCACTAGGTGTGCTGGCGCTGGGTATGCTCTATGGGCTTTTGCCCGCATCTTTGCACGCAGAGAAACTCGATCCGATCATCGAGCGTGTCCTCTCTTTTGATAAGGCTCACGCGCAGCGCTTTGGCGCACTGATCGTCCAAGACGCACAAGGAAGGATGAAGCCGATGGATACGCTCAGCAGTGAGATCGTTGCCAAGGTCAATCGCGGTAGCTCCATCTTGGGGCTTACGCCCAATCAGATTGTGCTGGGGATGATGCTCTCACCCGATGCATGGCGCGAGATTTCGATGATCCGTACCGGCAATGAAGCGCTCAATGAGATTTTGGGCATTGACGCCAAAGCGAAGCACACCTCTTTTTCACAGTTTTTTGAGTTTCCTTCCGAAATGGGCGGCTACAAACTCGCTACCCACGCCGATGAAGCGAGCCGAAAAACACCCAGCAAGCGCAACATTTTGGATAAGGCTATTGTGCAAGCAGATGAGCGGGTGAATGTGGCTTATATGGTTTACACCGGCGCCTTGCT
>DZBC01000013.1 GCA_022729835.1 Sulfuricurvum sp.
GGTGGCCGGATCAAAACGTCACGGGTGGCCGGATGGGTGCGTTTTTTGCACCCAATGCCCTGCTTTACGTCATCTGGGCGCTCGCATTCTTTGGTTTTTTGCCCTACAACGACTTTAGCGCCAATGCCAATATGTTTGGCACCGTGATTGAGCTTAGCATCTTCTCTTTTGCTCTTTCGTATCAGATGCACCGACTCAAAGTTGAAAAACAGCGCATTGAGGTAGAGTTGCAAGAGAGCAAGGCGCTCAACGGCAAAGACCCGATGACCGGGCTGTGGAACCGTCTCTATTTCGACAACGAGTTCCACCGTTTTTTAAAAGAGCGCCAAGTGCAGCGCGAGCCTTTTGCCTTTATGATTGCCGATATTGACGACTTCAAACAGGTCAATGATCTCGACGGACACCCGCGCGGCGATGAAGTGATCGTTGCAATCGCGCAGCTACTAGAGCGCCTCTTCAAGCGCGATTGTGATCGTGTCTTTCGTCTGGGTGGAGAGGAATTTGGCATTATTCTCTGCTCCAAAAACGCGGATGAAGCGATTGCGTCGGCGCAACGCTGTGTCGCAGCAGTCGAAGCGCTGGCGATGGTGCATCCGCGCGCGCCCAAGGGTGTCATCACTATATCCGCAGGTTTGGCCCTGTGTGAAACGATACACTTGGATGCTTTTGAGATCTATACATTGGCCGATCGACAGCTCTACGACGCCAAAACTTCGGGAAAAAACCGATTGAATTATGTGATCGTATAACACCAATAGGAGCAAATATGAAGATCGTTTTACTCGATACCCTCACCTTCGGCGACACCGCGCTTGAAGGTTTTGATGCGCTGGGCACGGTTGAGCGCTACCCCACCACGACGCCGGAGCAAACTTTGCAGCGCATCATCGACGCTGAAGTGATTGTGACCAACAAGGTGGTGATCAGTGAAGCGCACATGCGTACATGTAAGCGTCTGAAGCTTATCTGCGTCGCCGCGACGGGGATGAACAATATCGATCTCGAAGCGGCCAAAGTGCTGGGAATTGCGGTGCGTAACGTTGCGGCCTACTCTACCGATTCGGTGGTGCAGCACACCTTTTCGATGCTCTTTTATCTGATCGCTCAGAGCCGCTACTATGATGATTATGTCAAAAGCGGCGCATGGCAGCGAAGCCCGATCTTCACCCATACGCAGCAGCCATTTTGGGAGCTTTCACACAAACGCTGGGGTATCATAGGGCTAGGGGCGATTGGGCGCAAGGTGGGAAGTGTTGCGCAGGCATTTGGCGCACAGGTGTGCTACTACTCAACTTCAGGGCACAACAGCGACGCAACTTTTGAGCGTGTGTCGCTTGAGAGGCTTTTGCGTGAGTGTGACATCATTTCGATTCATGCACCGCTGAATGAGCGCACGCGCTATTTGTTGGGGTATGAAGAGTTGCGTACATGTAAAGAGGGTGCGGTGGTGCTCAACCTTGGGCGTGGCGGCATCATCGACGAAGAAGCGTTGGCGCGGATTGTGGATGAGCGTCGGCTCTATTTTGGCCTCGATGTGCTCGAAATAGAGCCGATGCGCTCGCCCCATCCGCTCTTACATGTAGCGCATCTTGAGCGACTCTACCTTACGCCACATATCGCGTGGACTTCCATCGAAGCACGCGCACGGCTCGTTGCGGCGACCATCACTAATATAAAGGAATTTTATGCGCTTTCTTGATGACGATCTGGCCAAACTGACGTTGCGTCTTGGTGTGGGCGGCTTGATGCTTTTTCACGGTTTTCACAAGGTGATTCATGGGGTTTCGGGGATCAAAGCGATGCTAAGTGCATCAGGTCTACCCGACGTACTCGCGTACGGAGTCTACGCGGGAGAGTTGGTGGCACCCCTGTTGTTGATTTTGGGCATTTACAGCCGCGCCTCGGCAGGCGTGGTGGCTTTTACGATGCTAAGCGCCATCTACCTCGCCCACGCCAATGCGCTACTGGCATTGGGTAAACACGGTGCACCGCTCATCGAGCTACCGCTTTTTTATCTGCTCGCAAGCCTTGCGATTATGCTACTAGGCCCCGGACGCTACGCGATCAACAGCCGCTAGGGCTATTTGACGGCGATGGATTTGGTGGCGTTTTTGCCCGCAAGCTTGGGGATAACGACCTCTAATACACCGTTATCACTTGCGGCGTCGATGTTTTCGATATCGGCGTTTTCAGGCAGGGCGAAGCTACGGCTGAATTTGCCAAAACTCGTCTCGACCTTGTAGTAATCCTCCTCTTTTACTTCCGACTTGAAGTTGCGCTCACCGCTGACGGTAAGTTTTCCATCTTTAATGTCTACCTTGATATCTTCCTTCGCAACACCGGGCAGATCGACATCTACATGGTAGGCAAACTCACCCTCTCGGATGTTCACGTTGGGCGTAAAGCCGGCAATACCACCCTCTTTCTCAGGGCTATTGTAACTTCTCATCAAACGACTCTCCAGTTCACGCAGTTCACGGAAGGGATCAAAACGGGTAACTAACATGACTAACTCCTTGAAGCAATTTTGTTTTTTCAGGCGTTATTGTTACATGTACGGATTTTTTTGTCTGCTACTTAAGTGGCACAGAGCAGTTACGGTGCAATTCACAATCGTAGTTCATTAGTGTATGATTTCAGCAGCTCATTCATTAAGGTGCCCTTGTGACAATGGCCAATATGCTTTTTTTAGATCTCGAAACCACCCGTGATGCCACCATCAAAGAGCTGGGGTTGGTCTGCGGGGAACATGAGCTGAAAACCGCGTCAATCGAAGCGGCTGCCGCCTTTGTCGAAAAAAACAATTCGGGTTGGATTGCCGGACACAACATCATCGCTTTTGATTTGCCGATACTGCGCAACACCTCACTTTTGTCGCTCATTGAAACTAAAGTCGTTATTGACACATTACCTATTTCACTGCTGCTTTTCAACGAAAAGACCTTTCATAATCTTCCAAAAAACTACAAAAGCGAAGACGATTTTCTCAATGATCCAGTAGAAGACTCCAAGCTCTCGCGCCGTCTACTCAAACAGTGCATCGAGGGTTTTGGCACTTTGGTGCGCCATCAACAGCTTGTCTTTTACACACTGCTCTATGATCATGAGTACTTCAGAGGTTTTTTCGAGTTGATTAGATCAGAAGTTTCGCTTGAGGTGCTGGCTCCAAATCTGCTGGAAAAGACGATCGAAAAGCTCTATGCCACGGTGATCAAAAATCCCGACGCTATTGCCGACGCCAGCTTGAATCGGCGTGTCGAGCTGGCCTATATTCTCGCACTACTCACGCCTGATATCGAGATCAAGGCACATCCGCCGAAGATTCTTTATGATTACCCGGAGATTGTCGTGCTGCAAAAGGCGCTCTGTTTTAATTTGGAGCAAAGCTTAGGTGGACTGGAGGCGTTTGCGCAAGAGGTATTTGGTTTTGGGCACTTCAACGAGTTTGCCCGTCTGCATGCTACGCTCGAGAGCGGCGCGACCATTTCGCAGCGTGACATCGTCGAGGCCGAACTGCGCTACGACTCATTTTTGGCGGTGCTGCCCACAGGTGGAGGCAAAACCTTCACCTTTTGGTTGCCCGCGCTGATCAAGGCAAAGGCGTACAAATCGCTGACCATAGTGGTCTCACCCCTTCAAGCACTGATGCGCAACCATATCGAGAGCTTTAACAAGCAAGTGGCCAACTTTACCGCTGTGGCACTGAGTGGCTATCTCAGTGCACTAGAGCGCGCCGATGCGATTGAGAAGGTGGTGAACGGCGAAGCGGACATTCTCTACATTGCCCCTGAGAGTTTGCGCTCCAACGCCATCTTTTCGGTACTCAAAAACCGCCTGATTGAGCGTTTTGTGATTGATGAGGCACACTGCCTTTCGACATGGGGGCATGACTTTCGGCATGACTATTTTTACATCGGCGAGTTCATTAATGACCTACTCAAAGCAAAACCGTTTCAAAAGAGCATTGGCGTCTCTTGTTTTACCGCTACGGCCAAACCCAATGTTATTGAGGATATCTGCGCGTACATTTACGATACGCTTGGCCTCACGCTAACGCAGCATTTGGCGCTGCCTGAGCGTAAAAACCTTGACTACAAGGCGGTCGCTATTACGAAAAAAGCCGATAAATATCTACGTCTGCTCGAACTTTTGGGCGAACACGGCGGCGCGGCGCTGGTGTATATTCCCTCATCGACCAACACGTGCGACGAAGTAGCCGAGAAGCTCTCTTTGGATCTCGCCCCAAGAAAGGTGCGTTCTTTCCATTCTAAGCTTGATTCTGATATCAAGATGGAGATACTGCATCAATACGTCCACAACGACATCGATGTAGTGGTGGCCACGACCGCCTTTGGTATGGGGGTGGACAAACCCAATATCGAAACGGTCATCCACTATGAGGTCTCCGATTCGCTGGAGAACTACGCGCAAGAGGCCGGACGTGGGGCGCGGGATAAAAATCTGCGCGCCCTTTGCCCCTTGCTTTTTGATGAAAATGATCTGGATAAACACTTCGCATCGCTTAATTCAAACAAAGTGAGTGCAAGCGAGATTAATGCCGTCTTTCGGGTGCTTAAAGCGCAAAAATCAGACCTTGTAATCATGACGACCCGCGAGATTGCCAAAGCGGCCAGATGGGATGTGGAAGATACACGACAAGCCTACGATCTGAAGGTCAAAACGGCGCTTTTGGAGCTGGAGCGCGAGGGGTATTTGCAGCGCCAACGCAATCAGGTGCGCTTTTATGCCGACGCCGTTGCCAAAGAGAGTCTTGAGATGCTACACGAGGCGTGCAGCGTGCATCAACTTGGCGAAGAGGAGAGTGCACGCCTCACGCTGGTGCTCAAAAGCATTTTGGGGCGCGGAAAACCAAAAGCGGTACAGATTGATGAGATGGCGCATATCTTGGGCTATGACAAAGAGCTGATCGCAGCATCAATCCTGAAGCTCAAAGAGTTGCAAATCGTCTCCGATAGCAAGGATCTCAGCCTTTATACCACCAAGGAAGCGATGGCAAAATATCGACAAATAGCGCGAATTGAGCTCTTTTTGCTGGAGTACTTCACCCAGAGCCGCGAGGGCACACACTCCTGCCGTGCACTCAATGAAGCGTTGATTCAAGGCAAGCTGATTGAACCTGATGAAAATTACTGTGACACGATCAAAGAGCTGCTCTTGCTTTGGAGGCAGGCCAAAGAGTACTTTCGCTTCTACAGAGTAGACCGCCAAAGTGACAGTTGGTACACCGAGCTGATCAATCCCGCCGCGCTGGGGCAATCCATAGAGATAAAACATACCATTGCAGCGCAGGTGATGGCCCATTTTGGCGCTCAGATTGACCTGAGTGCCAAAGAGGAGCGTTTTTATCTTGAATTTTCCTTGTTAGAGCTACACAAGGCGCTGGAGATGCCGCCGCAGGCTTCACCCAAGTGGCTCGATAAGGTGCTACTCTTCTTACATGTACTGCGTTTGGTTGAGCTTGCCGATGGGCGTTTTATCTATTATTCACCGATGAATATCCACAAAACCGACAAGTTTGAAAAGAAGCGTAAATACACCAAAGAAGAGTACGCCATCCGTATGCACCCACATTACGAACGCAAGATCGAATCGATTCATATCATAGGTGAATATGCCGCCAGACTACAGCGCGACCCCAAAGCGGCAATGGCCTTTTTGAAAGATTACTTCATCGAATCCTACGATGTGTTTAAGCGCAAATACAAGCTGCTCAAGCAGACACTCTCTGCGCCGATGACCCGCAAGCGCTATGAGAAGATTTTTAGTCACCTTTCGAGCGAGCAACAGCGCATCATTGAAGATCAAGAGAGCCGCGCGATCATGATTTTAGCCGGTCCCGGAAGCGGCAAAACCAAAGTTTTGGTACATAAAATCGCCTCATTGATTCTCAAAGAGGACATCAAGACCGATCAGTTTTTGATGCTGACCTACTCTCGAAGCGCGGTGTCGGAGTTTAAAAGCCGCCTTTTTGAGCTGATAGGGTCATTGGCGTATGAGGTGGATATCTATACCTTTCACGGCTACGCTTTGCAGCTTTTGGGTCGTCAGGTTCAAGACGCTCAAACCGACATTCTTAAAGAGGCGGTAGCGCAGGCGGCGCAAAAACTCTCCACGGGAAAGATCACGGCACCTTTTAAATCGGTGCTGGTGCTTGATGAGTTTCAAGATATCAACGCCGATGCCTTTGCCCTGGTTGAAGCGCTTTTTGCGGCGCAAGAGGGCGAACTGCGCCTCATTGGAGTAGGTGATGACGATCAGTGTATTTTGAGTGAGGTGAACGGTGCCGATGTCGCCTTTTTTGAGCGTTTTAAAGAGCGGTTTGGCGGTGATGAAGGCAGTTATACCCAATACGCGCTGACCCATAATTTTCGAAGCGACAAGGCCATTGTGTCGCTTGCCGATCATGTCGCTTCGCAGCTTCAAATCCGTTTCAAAAACTCTTTACATGTAGCCCACTCCAAAGAGCAAGGCGAGGTACAGCTCAACTTTTGTCGATCTTCTGAGTTGATTCCCCCAGCCGTAGAAATCATCAAGACGCTTGATACTTATACCCATATTGCCGTATTGGCCCATACCAATGAAGAGGTTACATCGCTCTATTCGGCCCTGCATACGCAGGGGATTAAAGCCGAATACCTACTTGATCGGGGCGGATTTCGGCTGCGTCATCTTGCGGAAGTGTACTATTTTGATCTCACGCTTCAAAAGCTCTGTGGCAATAGCATCCAAATCGGTGAAGAGCAGTTTGCTTTGGCATTGCAGATGGGCATCGAACATTTTGCGTCGTCGCCGCATTTGGAGCTGCTCAAGCAGATTGTGTACGGGTTTTTAAAAGAGTATGAACGCTACTACCTCTCGCTTTGGGAGGGCTACCTTGATGAGATTCGGTTTGAAGATTTTATCCGTGACACACGTGTCATTGTCTCCACGATGCACAAGGCCAAGGGCAAGGAGTTTGAGGCGGTTGTAATGCTGGTGCGCCACAACCAAATGAATGATCACCTGCTTCGACTCTACTACGTCGCCATGACCCGCGCCAAAAAGCGACTGGTGATCGTCAGTAACGACCGCGCCTTTGCGGCGTTACCGCCAAGCGCTCTTGGGCGCATTGAAGATTTACTGGAATATGAGGCGCCGACGCATAAAACGCTGGTAATGACACTGAGGGATATACGTTTGGGATTCAGCGGTCGGCAAAACTTTGAAGATGAAGAGCTGATTGCCGGAACCGAAGTGACATTCGGTTACTACCCTTATAGCGAACGTTTACATGTAATGCTTGCGGGTGAAGCGATTGCCTGTTTATCAAAAAGCTTTGATGATCAAATCAACAATTATTGCAGTAAGGGTTATGCAATTGAGCGCATTAGTGTTGAAAGCGTGGTGATGTGGCACAACCCCAAGCGCGACGAGACGATCAAACATGCACTCTGCACCTTCGTGCTCCAAAAAACTACAACCGCTCCAGCAACTTCTTCAAACTTTTAAGCCGCAAATGCTTGCGTGAGAGTTCGATGACCCCTTCCTCTTTGAGCTGTTGCAAGGCGCGGTTGACCACTTTGCGTACCGAGCCGACCAGCGCGGCGAGCTCTTCGTGGCTGAGATTGCCGATCAGCCGCAGGTTGCCGTCGCTTTGGGCGTAGCGGCCAAAGAGTGAGAGTAGCCGATCGTAGACGTCGCGCAGCGAAAGATCAGAGGCGAGTTGCTCCATTTGGCGCAGTTGCGCGGCCATGTAGGGGAAAAAGAAGCGTTTGAACTCCGCGTCGTGCTCCAGCAAAGTGCGCACCTGCGCCATCTCTACCTCTACCAGCTCAGCGCGTTCAAGCACCTGCGCGACATATTCGTGCTCTGCTTCGTCAAGCAGGCTGATCACGTCAAACATATCGCCGCGCGAGAGCAGATAGAGGGTCTGCTCACGGCCGTTTTGGGGGTTGATCTGCGAAATTTTGATGACGCCGTCCATGATGAAGTAGAAGTGTTTTTGGGTGTCGGTAGTGTCAAACGGGGTCGCGCCTGCCTCAAAGATCAGGCGGCGTTTTTGGGGTAGGGCGGGGGCGAGGCGTTCGAGTGCGGCGGGGGTTAGGTCGGTCGATTTCATGGCTTACATGTAAGGTTTAGCGACCAAAGAGCCGCGACCACAGCCCTTTGCCCTGCGCCTTTTGCACCATCGCGATGTAGCGACCTATCGAGGCGGCGCCCAGCTCATAGTCTTTGACCATCTTGTCTGATCCGATGCTCACGCAAAAAGGGACGCTGCGGATCTCGTACTTTTGTGCCAGACGCGGGTTGCGCGAGACATCCACCTTGCAGATCAGCGCCGTGTCGCCAAAATGCGCCGCGATGGGTTCGAGCATTCCTAGCACGCTTTGGCAGGGGCCGCAGGTGGGGGAGTAGAAGTCGATGAAGATCGCCTTGTCGGTGGAGGTGATGAGGTCGCTGTAGGTGTCGTCGCTGAGTTCTTTTACCATTTAAAATCCTTTCATCAGATGAATACCGCCAAAAATCAGCACCAAAAAGAGCACGGAGGTGATGAGCACGAGCGCCGTCACGTCGCGCGGTCTGCACTCATAGAGGCTTGCGAGGTTGACGTTGGCCACCGCCAGCGGCATCATCAGCTCCAAAAAGAGCACTCCTTTGACCATCGGATCGAGTGGGACAAAGTGCAGTGCGCCATACGCCAGCAGCGGCAAGAAGAGGAATTTTACCCCATTCACCCACGCAATCAAGATACGGTTGATGCTTTGAAGCTTCACATCGTACATGTAGATCCCAAAAAGCACGAGCTGCATCACCATCGAGGCGTAAGCGCCCATCATCAGCGTTTTATCGACCGTGCTTGAGGGAACATAGCCGATCAGGTTGAGCGCGATGGCGGCAAGAGCGGCCCAGATGGCGGGGAGCTTGAAGATGTTGAGCAGCGAATCGCGCACGCTGAAGCTGCCGCGTGAGTAGTAGTAGACGCCGATGGTGTAGACCACAAAGACGTTGACGATGTTGATCACCGTGGTGTAGGGGATGCTCTGCTCGCCAAAGATGGCGATGCCCAGCGGAATGCCCAGATTGCCCGTGTTGCCAATCAGCGCCGCGACGGTGGCGATGGAGCGCTCTTTGGGATCACTAAAGAGATGGCGCACCAGCGGCAGACTCAGAAGCAAAGTGAGCACCACCACACCTAGATAGAGCGCGGGTGCCAGCAGCAGCGAGTCGTCAAAAGGGCGTTTGAGCAAACCCCAAAAGGTGAGAAAGAGCTGCAAAAAATAGACCGAAAGCAGGGTAATCGTGCGCTCGTCGATGCGCTCTTTGAAGCTGCGTTTGGCGATGTAGCCCACCGCGATAAAGACGTAGATACCGAGAATGGAAATAAAGACCTCAAACATGGGTGCTATCGTTACATGTAAGAACTTAAGGGAGGGTTTTTGGGAGGGAAATAGCCGACACAGCGGCTATAGCGAGCCGTTAAACGCGGCTTGAGAGATAGTTTGCGGTGACGGTGTCCATCGTCAGGACGTGCTGTACGATCCAGCGCGGGAGGGTGGTTTTGATGTAGTAGGAAAGCGAGGCGAAGTCGCGGCGGTTGTGCCATGAGGCGATTTGGGCTTTGAGCTCTTCAAGGGCGCGGTCGTGTTCGCCTTTGTGCATGGGGTAGGGTGGAAATTGGTGCAGACGCATCTGCTCCTCTTCGCCGCCGAAATGTGAGAGTGTGTGGCTGATGAGTTCGCTTAGCAATGCGTCGGTCTCCTCTATGTCATGGACGTCAATCGCATGCATGATTTCGTTGATGATCAAAAGTTCTTCAAGATGGGTGTCGTTCATGCTAGGTAGCGCGACACGTGGTAGGATATCTTCGGTAAGCATAGTCATCTCCTTTGTTTTTGGCGGAAAGTGTAGCACTTTGAAGCATAAGGTATGATGAACATGAATCAACGAAAAATATGGTGTTTTTTTGCCTCTTTTTTACACTTCCTCGATCCAGCGTAAAATGCGCTCGTAGGTTTAGTGTAAAGCATGTTAAGATGCGCGTTTTTTAGGAGGATGGATCATGTTTGCAGAGGGATTTTTGGGGACGCACGCCCCGTGGTATATGGACGTGGCAACGCTCTATTTTGGGGTGTTGCCGCTGTTGTTGCTCGGAGCGATAGCGCTTGCGATACGGGGGCGTTACGCAGCGCATGGCATCACTCAGATGTTGATCTTTGCTTTGACGCTTGCGGTGGTGGCGCTGTTTGAAGTAGGGGTGCGCGTATCGGGTGGGTTTGTGGCGTTTATGGAGCGCAGTCATGCCGATATGACCTTTATGGTCATTTTTTTGGCCGTACATGTACTTGTAGCTCTGGTGAGTGTGGTGGTGTGGAGTGCGCTGATTTATGGTGCGTTTAAGCGTATGTACCTTGAAAAACAGCCACTTTCAGGGGCACATAAGCGGGTTGGACGCTATGTTTTTGCCGGTCTTTGTGCCACAAGCGTGATGGGTGTGAGCATCTACTACCTGCTTTTTATCTTCGGTCATTAGGGAGCGACGCGGCCATTGCGCGGCTCCAGAGTGGATCAAATCGTGCGCTTACGAAGGCGCGGCGGTGAGGAATGAGGCAAAGCGAGCAGTCTTGATGGATGGCATTTTCAAAGCGGTAGCTGCGTCCTTCGGGGGCATCAATGCTACAGCGGCTGTAGCGCACCGCTCCCTCCTCTAGCGCTATACCTGCGTCATCAAAACGAAAATGGGGACAGGCGCAAAAATAGCAGTTCAGAGAAGGCATATCGTGACATTTCACGTTTTGGGCGTAGAGTGGGCAGAAATCGGGCTCGGCATGGCGCATATTTTCAAAATCAAAATAGCCGATGATCTCCTCTTGCTCCATACCCAAAGCTTCCAGTCGCGCCAGTAGCGCGGCGTGTTTGGCGGCGTGGGTGTCAAACCATTCGCGATAAGTCATGTTTTGAAGTGGGCGAGCTGTTTGTCGAGATTGGTGGCGGCCTCAAGAAGCTCTTTGGCGATTTGGGAGATTTTTTTGATCTCCTCTTGCGTGTTTTGTGAGAAAGCGGTCATCTCTGAAACTTGATCGACGATAGAGCGGGTCTGCGCGGCCATTGACTCGGAGTCTTGGAGACTTTGGCGGCTCTTTAGGACGTTTTGTTCGATGGAGTGGTTGGCGTGGCTGAGCTTATCATCGATGGCTTCGCTTTGGCGTGAAAGCTCCTCGATGTTGCTACTGTTTGCGTTCATCATGTCGGCGGAATCGGAGATCGATTGGATCACTACAGAGATGGTGGAGTTGATCTCGCTGAGGCTCTTTTGTGTGCGTTCCGCGAGCTTTCTTACCTCATCGGCCACGACCGCGAAGCCGCGTCCGTGCTCACCGGCGCGCGCCGCTTCGATGGCGGCGTTGAGCGCAAGCAAGTTGGTCTGATCGGCGATATCGGAGATGATCGAGAGTACCGCGCCCACACTTTGCGCCTCTTGGGTAAGGTGCGCAAAGCGCTCTGAGAGTTCACTACTCATCGTGAGGGTCTTTTGCATTTCGCGGGCGATGGTGGTGGCGATGGCACGGGCCTCTTGTAGGTCACTTTGGGTCGCTTCGCTGCTCTCAAGCGACTCATTGGCCAGATCGACGGTGGTGCGTAGTGCTGAGCCAATCTGCTGGGCAGAGTGGTTGGTGCGCATGGCGATGGTGTTGGTCTTTTCGGATTGGGCGGTGAGGGTGTTCGCCGCGCTGCTAAGCACGCCCGTGGAGTGGACTGCAGAAATAGTGATCTTTTTGGTGTCACGGATTGTTTCGTGGATCTTGTCAATAAAGGTGTTGAGGTTGCTGCTGGCGATACCGATCTCATCATTGCGGTTGGTGATGGGCAGACGTTTGGTCAGGTCGCCATCACCACGCGAGAGATCGACCGAAACCGCGTCGAGCTCTTCGATGGGGTGCAAGATGGCGGTTCCCGTGATGTAGTTGATGGCGATCAAAATTGCGGTGAGAATCGCGCCGAGAATCAAAAAAGAGTTGATAAAGAGCGCCATCATGTCATCAAAGTAGTCAGCCTTGTTCACGCCGGGGATGGCCCACATATCCCAAGAGGGGATGTAGCGGTAGGCGACGAGCTTCTCTTGTCCTGTGGTGGCGGAGGCGTATTCATAGGTACCACCGCTGCGGTTGGCGCGGATGACGTCGGCGTAGTCGTGTCCGGCGAGCGAACTTCCCTCTTTGGTGGGATGTACGATCAGTGTGCCTTGTGCATTCATGATGTACATGTAGCCTGATTTACCTACTTTTAGGGTATGTAATCCGCGTTTGAATGAGTCGTCTTTGTAGGCTTCTGGGTTGGTTTTGGCGATGTACTCGAGGTTGGCAGCGAGTGCGTCGGCCACACTGTTGAGGTCGCTGAGCATGATGGTCTTGATCGAGTCGGTAGCGATGAAGTATGCTACAATCACGCTGATCAGGCTTGAAAATACAGCCGCAACAAGATTGAGAATGAACTTGCCTTTGATGGTGTGAAGTCCCAGCATCTGACGGGATCTCCTTTGCTTGTAGAATTTGTTATTGTTATACTAACGCGGTTTTTTTAAGAACCGACACATTATATCACGGTACGGTCATGAAATTTTCACATCTTTGTCAAATCGTCGATTCTATGCAGCATCTGCGCAAGATCAATGCTGCCTACCGCATAGACGACACCACCATAAAAATCGCCTTTGATCGGGATGAGACCTACTACTTTGCGATGCAAAAAGGCGATCCTTATATCTTTACATGTAAGGAGCTTCAGCGCTCCAAGGTCTATCAGGCTCCCTTTGATGTGGTGCTCTCCAAAACCTTTTCTCGCGCCTCCATCGAGCGCATCGAAGTACACAACCACGACAAGATCGTCCGTATTCACGCGTCGTTGCAAGGGTCATACAAGGCTTCAAGTGCGCTCTTGCAGCTTGAATTTACCGGTAAGCACGCCAATGCGATTATTCTTGATGGCGATGGGATCGTGCTTGAGGCACTGCGGCACGTGGACGCGCAAAGCTCTTTTCGCATCATACGCGTCGGGCAGCCGCTACTAGAAGTGCCGCCCCCGCCTTACACCCCCAAGGAGTATCCGCTCGAGAGTGTCGCAGCCTTTCTCGAAGCTGCCTACCATGAGCGCGAAGTGCAGCGGCTAGAACAGCTCAAAAGCCAAAAAATCGCCCTGTTGCACAAAAAACTCGACCGCATCCAAGCGCTCGAATCGGCACTAATCGATCAAGAGACGCTTGAGGCTCAGGCGCTACAGATGCAGCATCAAGCGAGTCTGATTTTGGGTGCGTTGCATCGGATCAAGCCTTATGCGACGCGCTTTGAGCTTGAAGGCTATGATGGCGAAGTTGTGCCAATCGTGCTGCCACGCCCCTTTGGCGCACCTGCGCAGATGGCGGATTATCTTTTCAAGCAGTCTAAACGGCTCAAAAAAAGAGCCGCATCCCTGCATATCGAGCGTGACGGCTTAAGAGAAAAAGCGGATTTCTTGCGCCATTTTATCGCTACGGTGGAGACGGCAGGGTCGCTAAGTACGCTCAAAACACTCTTTCCTGCACCGATCAAACAAGAGAAGCAGGAGGCCGAAGGGCCATTGCAGAGTTTTTGGGTTGAGGGCTACAAGGTGCTGTTGGGCAAGAGCGAACGGGGCAATGTGGCGCTACTGGAGCGCTCCAAAGCACGCGATATTTGGTTGCATCTCAAAGATCGACCCTCCGCGCATGTGCTCATCGTTACCGACAAACAGCAGGTGCCCCAAAACGTACTGGAGTTTGCCGCAAAACTCTGCGTCGATTTTTCGGTATTTGAGAAAGGGCGCTATATGGTCGATTATACACCTAGAAGAGAGGTGAAGGTGCAAGAGGGCGCTAACGTGCTCTACACCAACGCCAAAACCATCGCCATAGAGAAAGGATAAGCCATGTCAATCGGACCACTGGGAAGCGTTATCTACGTCAATCAGCAAATCCCGCTTGTAGCGAGTGAAAAGAGCGCTATACACAACCGCTTTGATCTTCAGAATCTAGCGGCGGCAGAAGCGGCCAATGATAAGCAGCGTGATGTCGAAGAGGTGCGCCCTACGGAAGAGAACCATCAAGTAGACGAAGACCGCGAGCACAACAAACAAGAAGCCGAAGAAGAGACCCCAAAAGAGCACGAAAAGAGAGAGCAAGAAGAGGAGAAGCCGCCGCATCGTCTGCTGGATGTTACGGCGTAAGAAGGGGTACAATAGCGCTAAAAAGAGGCTTCCTCAATGAAGTTGGAACAGCGCTGTATCTACTGCCAAAGCCCCCTCTATAGCCTTGCAAGCGGTCATGTCAAATGCGTTACATGTAAGCGCAAATACAGTCCAAACAAGCTGGAGCGTGACGAAGCGGTGATCGATGCTTTTGTGGAGGGAGAGAGTGCGCATGGGGCTGCGAAGCGTCTGGTGCTGAACTATCAGAGTGTGAGCACGCGCTATCATCTGCTGCGTGCGCTTGCGGCGGCGCATCTGGAGCACTGCTACAGCGAGCGGCGCGAAGAGGTGGCGGAGTTTGAGGAGTATCTCTACCTCGAAGCTTCGCGCCGTAGCGACCCCGAAGCGCTCTTTGACGCGCGCAACTTCATCACCTTCTGCTACGGCGCACGGATCTACAACGTGCTGCTGCCTTCACTGCGCCGCTTCGGAGCGCAGATGATGGATGACGGCGCCGACGCCCCCTACCGCGAGACCTTCAAAAGCTTCATGCGCAACCAGCACATCGCCCGTCTGAGCTCCAGAGAGAACCGCATCACGGAGTTTTGGGCTTATTTTGAACGCTTCATCAAGCGCTACAAAGGGGTGAGCGAGGAGCAGTTCGGGCTTTATCTCAAAGAGGCGGAATTTCGCTTTAATTATGAACGCCAAGTCATGCGCGACACGCTGCGCCGCCTCTGGATTGAGCACAAATAAGGAGTATTCATGTCCACACCCTCTCGCTGCGGCTGGGTCAGTTCCGATCCGCTCTACATAGACTACCATGACCGTGAATGGGGCAAGCCGCCCCGTGACGAGCGCGCCCTTTTTGAGCTTTTTAGCCTTGAGACCCAAGCCTCAGGGTTAAGTTGGCTCACCATTCTCAAAAAACGCGAAGGCTACCGCGAAGCTTTTGAGGGGTTTGAACTGGAGCGCGTCGCGGCGTACGGCGAAGCGGACGTGGAGCGCATCCTCACCGGCGGCCTCGTCGTCAAAAGCCGCCCCAAGATCGAAGCGATCATTACCAATGCACAGAATTTTGTGCGGGTCAAACAAGAGTACGGTTCGCTCTATGCGTACTTCTGGGGTAAGGTAGGCGGCAAAACGATTATCAACGACGTTGCAGACTACAAAACCGCCCCATGCCGCAGCGACCTCTCAGATGCCCTCACCAAAGAGCTCAAAAAACGGGGCTTCAAATTCATCGGCTCCACGACTATCTACGCCTTCATGCAGGCGTGCGGCATGGTGGATGATCATGAAAACGGCTGCTTTTGTAAGTCGCGGGGGTGAATGTCAACCAATCATAGTCATGTGTATTGGGGCTTTAAATTTGTATACTGTCCCCTTATTTGTATCCGCTCTTCTGATTTCAGATGTTCGATGTAAAGTATGATTGGGTAGCGCGGTGGCGGTAGGCAAACATGGCGTCTATATCGCGACGTACCCAGCCAAAAGCAAGTGCACCCAAAGCACCCAGTGGCAGCGCAAGGGTAATGGTCTCATCCATCCATGTCTGCCCTTCGCCAAAAGTTCTGAAGCGGCGCTCATGGACAAACGACGCGAAAGGACCTTGGATCATACGATCCGTGAGTGTGTTGGGAAAATCCAGAGTTTGAATGCGTATACGCCAAAGCGTCGGTAGACCAAAACGCTTGATGCGCAGTACTATTTCGCTCCCCTCTCGCAGGGGCGCATCCATCGATATGATAGAGACTCCGATCCAAGGAGGCGTGATCAGGGCGAGATTGTGCGTATCGGTATGGAAGCGAAACAGATGTTCAATGGGTGCAGGGACAAGACATGAGTAGCTGAGTTGATGATTCATAAAAGAATAATACCTAAGTGGCGGCGCGGTTGGTAGGATGCTTTTGTCGGTCGAATACCGGCATAACGTTCGTCTTTGACCTTATGATCGGTTGTGTAGCATGATGAGGAGACGTTGCCTAAGCGCAACTACTAGACTTTTGTAGCCCCTCTACTCTTCTCTGCAACACAATCCGCTGTAGCGGATGCAACGCACAGACTCCCAGCCACTGCGCATATTCACGTAGGTAAAAATCTCGAACCACCTCATGCAGTGTGCTTGAGTGTTGCAGCAGGTGCTCCAGCCAAGTGTTCGCCTCTTCAAAGCGCAAGGGTGCGACGGGGCGCAGACGGCGACAGATACCGGCGCTTAGCGCCTCATCCAAGTGCGGTTCGGCCATTCGCGCGAAGCGGCTCGCCATCACCACATCGGCGAAGGTGTCGTTCCAGATGCGCCCATGCATCATCTGATCGCACGCCTGATGAAGAAACACGGGGTGTAACTCCAGCACAGCGATTAGCTCGGTGAAGTCGTCATCCACCATGGCGCGAAAGAGCATTCGGCTTCGATTGTGGATTTTGACGCGCAACGCATCCTCTTCAACCACCCTTACATGTAAGCGTGAAAAGCGCTCAAGCGCCCCAAGGCGCGAGTGGTTAAAAGCCATGATGCTGACCATCACGTCGGGGTCGCTGACTTGATCGGGGTGCGACCCTGAGGGGCGGTAAAAAGCCCACTCCAGCCGCGCTTCTACGTCTTCATGGTGCAAAAAGAGCGCGTCGCCCTTCGCTTCGAAGTCGCGCTCTTCGCGCAGCGCTTCGATCTGCTCTTTATAGGTCAAAGTAAACGACGTCGCCATAAGAGCGCATCCTTGGAATCTGTTTGGTTTCACTGATAAGAAATAGGGTGCGCACGCCCAAAGAGCGCTCGATCTTAAAAAGCCCGTCGCTGAGCACCAGTACAACCGATTCGACGCCCAAATGCGGTTCGATGTAGCGGCTAAGGGCACCAAAATCTGTACCACCGTCTCCCTTTTCAAAGCTAAGCTCTTTGGGACGTGGCGCCAAAGCACCATAGCGCACCACCGACGCCTCATCCACCGTCGTATCAAAAGGGACGATGCAGATCTCAAACTCTCCACCCATCCCAAGCACACCCTCGATCACTCCCAAAAAGCGCATAAAAGTGGCCGGGCTAATGCTCATGGAGCGATCCAGCGCGATGAAAAGCTCCAGACGGTCCCTATCGTGTCGCCATCCGGGCAGGTAGAGCCCTTGGTGGATGAAGCGGCGGTTGGGTTTGGAAAAGTCTACACTTTTGTGGAAAAAACTCTCACTCAGATAGGCGTGCAGCAGGGTAAAAAGATCGAGTTTGGGGCGGGTGGTCTCGGTGATCCGCTCCAAAAAAGCGGCGCTGAGATTGCCCTGTTTGCGCGCCGCGCCCATCGCTTGGACGATCAGTGCATCGAGTGATTCTTGAGCGGCTTCATCTACACCTTGTTGTTCGATGAGGTCGCGTTTGCTCTGCGTGGGGTTTTGCTCATCGGGTTTGCCCTGCGCCTCGCTTGATTCACGGTAGAGCGCGTGGTAGACCTCCTCGACGCTCATCTGTTCAAAACGCTCCAGCGCCACCTCATCTTCGGGCATTGCCCCGACGCGCTCAAAGCTTTGCAGCAGCAGATTGATGACAATATCGCAGCTTCGGTTCCAAAGTGTCCCATCGCGTTCGCCGATGCGATACGCATGTTTGAGCAGTACATGTAAGAGGATGTGGGCGTAGAGGTATTTGAGCTCCTCTTTGGCGTAGCGTGCGGCTTTGGAAGCGTCGAAATAGAGCCGTGAGCCATCGGTTTCAAAGGCCTCATGCGCATTGTCGCGCAGCACAAAAGGGAGCGAAAGCGCGAGCACACTCAAAAAGGGGTGATCGAACAGAAAGCCGATGCGGATCTTTTCAAGTGTTTCATCCAATGATGTATTCACCATATTTGGCCAGCCACACTTCAAAGCCGCCGTGTGTTGCCAGTCCTTCATCTTTGACGATGAGGTCTTTGACGAGCATTACGGCGAACTCTTTGGGCAGTAGATCGCAGATCGCAAAGACATGGCCTTTGTGTGCCTCGCTGCCTCCGTAGTAGGCTATCATCGCTGAGACCAGCGCATAAAGTACAGCGGGCTGCTTGGGAATAGAGGGATAGATTCCCTCAAAAATTGCCGCCATATCGTGCATATAACGGCGCATCCGGCCACCAATCGCGCAGAACATCCGGCCACTTGG
>DZBC01000175.1 GCA_022729835.1 Sulfuricurvum sp.
GATCGAACAGGAGCAAGAGCGGCTGAAAATGGTCGTTGCTGTGGTCAGTGAAAGGGACACCTTTTTTGAAGCCAAAGCGGAATGTGCGTCGCGCTTTGATGCGCCGCAAACCATGATCGACCCGCTTCGAACACCTCTCTCCAATCTCAGCGAATGCTACCGCACCGTGCACACCCTCAAAGGCACCTTCGCGCAGCTTTACATGACCCAAAGCGTCAAGGCCTTGCATGAGATGGAAGGAGACATCTCTGATCTCCTTTTGGCACAGCAAAACAGCAACGAAGCGCTCATCGAACTCCTAAAAACCCACAACATACTCCATGCGCTTAGCAGCGATCTTGACGCCATCCGCGCTATTTTAGGTACAGAATTCGTCGATAGCGACCGATTCGTTAAGATCGATGCAACCCAAATGGCAGCGCTCGAAACCAAGATCGCACATCTGTATCAAAGCCACGGACCAAGCGATCCCGAATGTGCCGCGTTGCTCTCCTTTGTTCAGGATCTCTCCAGCCAAAAACTGGTACTGCTGCTCAAGCCTTACATTTCCCTCTGTGCCGATCTGGCGAAGAAACTACGCAAAGAGCTCTATCCGATGCAGCTTATCGGTGATACCGAACTGTCGGTTCCTAAAAGCTTCAAGCCCTTCATCAAATCCCTCATCCATCTCTTTCGCAACAGCCTCGACCACGGAATCGAACTCCCGGAAATCAGGCTTGCACACAATAAAGAGGAGAGCGGCACCATTATCTGCAATTTCAAGGAAGATCACGGTATGCTCCATCTTATTATCAGCGACGACGGTGCCGGCATTGATCGCGACACGTTGATCGCCAAGCTCCACGAGCGCGGTGTCGCAACTCAAGCACTCGACGAAGCGGCGCTCTATGCTTATCTTTTCGATGACCGCCTCTCCACTAAGTCTGAGATTTCAGAACTTTCAGGACGCGGCATGGGGTTATCGGCAGTCTACGCCCAACTACAAAAGCTAGGCGGTAACGTGCATGTGAGTACATGTAACAACGGTGGTACGACGTTTGAATTTATCATACCCTTAAAGGAGCAAGCATGATTCAAGAAGCGCTCGTGGCACAGTGCCGTCTCTTTCTCGAAGAGGACATGAACACATCCGTCAAAACCGTCACCACCACTGATGCCGAGATACCAAAGCTGATGCTGAAGTCTTACACCTCGATGATCGCCGTCGGCGGCCCCAATCCGCTTGTGATACTCATCAGTTTTGACACTTCATTGCTTGATCACCTCGCGGAGCTCTTTTTAGACGGTGCTGCAGTTGAACATCATGAACGTGAAGCGGTGCGTGACAGTGTCTGCGGTGAAATCAGCAACACTGTCGTCGGCTTGGCCCTTCACAGCTTTCCCAATCGAGGCAAAGGGGTAAGCATCACTCCGCCCATCACAATCAACGACGCTTCCAGTATTGCCAAGTTCAGAACCGCCAAACTCACCACATCGAAAATTGCCGCCGATTTTGGCTCTCTTTCGATCAGTGTGATCGCGTCACCCACACCCAAAAAGGAGCTGTAGATGCTAAAAATTTTGATCGTCGATGACTCACTGATCATCCGTAAGAAAATCGCCAAAATCGTTCAAGATCTAGGACACAGCGTACTTTTCAATGCACAAAACGCCCAAGAGGCGATCGATGCTTACCAAGCTGAACATGCCGATCTGGTCACGATGGATATTACCATGCCCGATATGGACGGCATTTCGGCTGTCAAGGCACTGATGCAGATCGATGCGAACGCAAAAATCATCATGGTGACCGCCCTAGGACAAGAAGAGATGGTGATCCGGGCCATTCAAGCCGGTGCCGTCGGCTACCTTCTCAAACCCATCACCCAAGCGAAGCTAGAGCAGTCCATCGGCGAACTCTTCAGTGCCTACCGATGCGATACCGACGAATATCTGGATGACTGAAACAATGCCCGCTCATGAGTTGCCGATGCTAGAAACGCTGCTTGATGCCATCCCGTTTGCAAGCTACGCCGTCGATATTCAAACCCATGAGGTTGTTTTTGCCAACAAGCAGATGCTCACACACCTCTATGCACCGCATGAAAATCCTTGCTGGAAAAAGATTTTCGGTCAAGAAAATGCCTGCCACTGGTGTACGATTCCGGAGCTACTCAACCGCCCACGCAACGGCGAAAAGCGCATACACGCCTTTTTCGATGAGGGGAGCGACCGCTGGTTCCAAAGCCATGATGAGCTGATCGTCTGGCTCGACGGACGGACGGTGCTCTATAGCATTCTGATCGATATCACCGAACAAAAAGAGATTCAAGCAACCCTGCTCAAAACCCACGCAGCCCTTGCGATTGAGTCCAAAAAACTCCTCGAAGCCAACCACAGGCTTGAAATCATGGCCACCACCGACGCCCTGACGGGGATTCACAACAGAGGGCATTTTTTTAGACTCAGTGCCCTTCGCCTTGAGCAACAACCATCCAAATCCAAGCTTCTTTTCGTAGCGATGCTCGATCTTGACCATTTTAAGGGTATCAACGACCGATTCGGGCATCAAACCGGCGATGCTACACTGATCGCTTTTTGCCGACACGTTCACTCCTGCTTGGATCCCGACGATCTCTTCGGACGCATCGGCGGAGAAGAGTTTGCGCTGTTGCTCGAAGCACACGACGAACATGCGGTCATGGCAAAGCTTGAGAGCATTCGCGAAGGCGTCATGCAAATCGACATTCCCGATACCTCAGAAAAGGTTTACTTTACAGTCAGTATCGGCTTATGCGTCTACACGGGAAGCGAAACTCTTGATATGCTCCTGCATGAAGCCGATGCCAAACTCTACAGCGCCAAAAAAGAGGGACGCAACCGCGTCAAATTCCGACGCCCCTAAACCTTATCGCTGACACTGAGGCGCATCGGGATCGACACGAAAACGCCACTCCTGATGGGCTTGCTCAAAGAGCTTATTGGCTTCGACCGGCCCCCAACTTCCCGAAGCGTACGTATCGATAAAACTGCGGTTCGCCGCCCAGCTCTCGATGATGGGATCGACCACTCCCCAAGCCGCGCGTACTTCGTCATAACGCAAAAAGAGCGTTCTATCGCCGCGTAAAACATCCAACAATAGATCCTCATAAGCATCACCCACGCTACCGCAGGGCAACAAGCTCGCATCGAGGCTGAGCTGTTGCGTCGCCATGGCCAGACCCGGCTGTTTGGCGGTCATCTCGATCTTGATCGCCTCATCGGGCTGAACGCGAAAGATGATCCAGTTGGGCTCCATTTTGCGCACCTGAGACGGCTTGAAAAACTGCTGCGGCGGATGCTTGAAGCAGACAGAGATCAGCGTCTGACTCTTGGCCATATTTTTGCCGCTCTGGATATAAAAGGGCACCCCCTCCCAACGCCAGTTGTCGATGTAGAGCTTGAGCGCCGCGTAGGTCTCCGTCATGCTCTCTTTGGCGACACCCTCTTCATTCAGATACGACTTCACGCGTTCACCCTTGATGACGCCCTCGGTGTATTGGGCGCGGTAGGATTGGGCGTTGACCTGATTTTTGGCAATCGGGCGGATGGAGCGCAGCAGCTTCACCTTCTCATCACGCAGCGCTTCGGCGTCCATCGAGGCGGGCGGCTCCATCGCCACGAGTGCGAGCAGTTGGAGCAGGTGGCTTTGGATCATGTCGCGCATCGCGCCGCTGCCGTCGTAATAGCCCGCGCGGCTGCCGATGGGGCGATCTTCGGCGTGGGTGATCTGGATGTGGTCGATGTAGTTGCGGTTCCACAGCGGCTCCATCAGAATACTGGCAAAACGAAACACCAGCAGATTTTGCACCATGCTTTTGCCGAGGTAGTGATCAATTCGGTAGATCTGCTCTTCGCGCAGATAGCGCTGCAGATGGTGCTGAAGCGCCTTGGCCGAAGCTTCGTCGTAGCCAAAAGGTTTCTCCAGCACCACGCGCCGAAAACCCTGAGCTTCTTCAAGCAAGCCAGTAGCATAAAGTGAGCGCACCACCACCCCATACTCTGAGGGTGCCATCGAGAGATAATAGGCCACGCCACCACTGCTACCATGTAAAGCTTCCTTGAGCACGTCATAGCTTGCCTCATCACTCGTATCCATCTTCACATACACCATCTTGTCACAGAGCCGCTGCAGTATCTTCTGATCCAAACCGCCCCGCGCCCTCTGCTCAAGCTGGGCAGAAATCAGCTCATGCCACTGAGCCGTGGTGTAGTCGCGCCGCCCGATGGCGATAATGCGCAGACCCTCTTCTAGCCGCGAAGCACCTTCGAGATGGTAAAAAGCGGGAATCAACTTGCTTAGCGACAGGTTGCCCGTCGCGCCGAAGATCACAAAAGTCGAAGCCATCTTACACCTCGTAGCTTCCCGAGCGCGCCAAGCCGCCCGAACCGATCCAGTCGGTATGAAACTTCGCTCCGACTTCGGCATCGCTACGCTCATACCCGTGCGCACCGAAGTAGTCGCGCTGGGCTTGGATCATGTTGGCCCAGAGTCTAGGACTGCGCAAACCGTCAAAAAAGGCGAGTGCCGAACTCATGGCCGGAATCGGCAATGCCCCCTGCGTGGCAAACAC
>DZBC01000176.1 GCA_022729835.1 Sulfuricurvum sp.
TCAATAAGTTTGCGGTGCATGAAAGTGATCTCTCGGGGCAGTGGACCAACAATTTCACCGCCATGCAAACGTACTACAATGTCTACACCGGCTCCGTTGCGGGCAACTACACCTACCAAACGTATCAGTCGTTTAAGTATAAACCCTTGCGTGCTTATGACTGGGAGCTTTTGGTGGTTGAGGGGTATGAAGGGCAGTATGGATACAGCCATCTGCAATCTCAAGGCACTTTTACGGTCTTAGATCCGTGGAGGGTCTATTTCTCTTTGATTGAGAGTGGCCCCAAAACTTACAAAGTCTATTTTTCATGTATCAAAAACGCACGGCTGTTGTGGATGAAAGATGATACCTATGGGGAAGCTGTGCCTTTTGACCCGTTTGGCAAAAGCGCTGTCGGCAATCCAAGTACCAACACCAAGCTTTCGCCGTCGGTGATCATGTATCTTTTGCAGTAGCGGCTTACATGTAAGTAAGCAGCCACCCGATCAGCGGAAGGCTGAGCAAGGAGAGCAGTAGTCCATAACCCACCAGCGCGGCGCTCAGAGCCGGGGCGAAGCCCGAGGCGATGGCGAGCGCTCCGGCGGTGATCATCGGTGGCATGGCGGCTTCGAGGATGATGGTATCGCGTACAAGCGGCGCGGGGTCAAAAGGGGTGATGATCGCAAGCGCTATGGCGGGGAGTAAAAGCAGTTTGACCGTGCTGGCCCCAGCAAAAACCCTCCACGGTACCCCTTCGCCAAAGCGCAGTGAAAATCCGACCGATATGAGTGCGAGCGGGATCAGCGTCTGCGAGAGGCGCTCAATGTAAGGTTGTAGCGACGCATCGACACTGCCAACGCCAAGCGCGAAGAGCAGCGCGAGCATCGGAGGAAAGAGTAGCATCTTTTTGATGATGAGACGCGGATGCAGCGCACCGCTCTCATACCGCGCCGCTACCGCCGCACCGTAGAGCGAGAGGATCAAAAAACTGCCGAACTGATCGTAGAGCAATACATAAGGCAAGGCTTCATCCCCGCGCAGCGCTTGCAAGATCGGAATCCCCAAAAATGAGGTATTTCCCAGCGGCAGCAGCAAAAGCAGAGCGGCGCGCACCTGCGGCGATTCGCGACTGCTCAGCCAAAGCGCGAAGAGGACGCTGGGAATGAGCAACAGCCACGGTGTGATCGCGACCAGCAGCAGCGACGCATCGAAGGCGATTTTGGGAATCTGCAGCACCACCGTAGCTGGAACGCTGACGTAGAGGATGAAGTAGTTGAGGCTTTGTGCAAATCCCGACGGGGCGGAGCCAAGACGTAATGCCATTCCCAGCATAAGCAATGCCGCAATGTAGATAAACGATGCCATGTTTCTCCTTTGTGTGGCGCAATGGTAGCCAAGGAGGGGTTTTGAAGTGCAAAAGTGTGCCGCGTTGACTCGCAATTACGTTTAAGTTATGATGTTGCACATCTCCTTACATGTAGAGCGTACGATGACCATTAACAACAATACTACGGTTTTGCTATGAATTTCTCGCGGCTTTTGACCTCATTGACAAACCTTCGCGGACTTTTTGAATCCCCTCTTTTCCGCTTTATCGCATCGATCTACCTTCTTTTTGTGTTGGTGGTGAGCTGGATTTTTTTTGAGACCGAACAGTCGTCACAAATGGCGAGAATCGATAAAAAGCTCCTGTTGGCGGCTGAGCATATGCAGCTTGAGTTCGGCTTGGAATGGGTCGATCGCTATACGCCAAGGAGTCCTCCGTCGCCCGATACGTTTCGCAATGCTGTAGCGGGAGTCTCTGCATTGGCGCAAAAGATGGGCGCCGCCTATCTGTACATTGTAGTTCCTGAAGAGGGAGCTTACTATTTTTTGGTCTCTAGTGAACAGGCAAACGATCAGGAGCGCGGGCTGGGGGTCACCTTTTGGGAGCGTTACGATACGACGGTGCCTGAGTTGATCGAAGCGCTGAAGACCAAAAGCCCGGTCTTTAGCCCCGGCTACACCGATAAGTGGGGAAGCTTCTACTCCGTCTTCATTCCGGTGCGTTCGGCGGCAGGCACATGGTATGCCATAGGGGCGGATGTGGAGGTAGAGGCGATTGAGCGTATCATGCTCAAAGTAGCCACCAAAACGGCGGGCATCGCACTGATTTTTCTGTTGATGATGTTGCCGGTTGTCTGGCTCTATCACAATTTCAACCGTATCGTGAAAAAGCAGAGAATCAAAGCGCAAAAAGCGGCCTTTGCCCGTAGGATGCAGCGTCATCTCGACCGTAAATCGGCCTTTGAGCAGGCGTTGATCGACACCATTCCCTATCCCCTCTTTTATAAAGACAAAACATGCCGTTTTGTGGGTGTCAACAAGGCGTATGAGGAGGCGTTCGGTGTGAAACGCGATTACCTGATCGCCAAACAGGTACTTGATTTGGAGTATTTGCCTTATGAGGATCGTCTGCTCTATCAGCAAGAGGATGAGACGGTGATCCGTACCGCAGGCACACTCTATAAAGAGATGCTTATTCCATTCAAAGACGGTGTGATGCATCGGACGCTTTACGCGTGCAGGGCTTTACCGACCCCAAGGGCGCGCCTGCGGGCATGGTCGGCGTCATCGTTGATATCAGTGAGCTTGTTGCGGCCAAAGAGAGTGCGCTTGCCGCCAACCGGGCTAAATCCGAATTTTTGGCCAATATGAGCCACGAAATCCGAACGCCGATGAATGCGATTATGGGTTTTACCGATCTCTTGGGAGAGCAGCTTAAAGAGCCGCGTCTGCTGGGGTATGTGCGTACCATCCAGTCTGCAGGCAAGACGCTTTTAGGGCTCATCAACGACATTCTCGATCTATCCAAGATCGAAGCCGGAAAGATGACCTTGCTCAGCCGACCTACCAATTTGGCCGATCTTTTCAACGAAATCGGATCGATCTTTACGATGAATCTACGCCAAAAAAATCTGAGTTTGGTGATCGACGTTGATGCAAACCTACCTCAAAGTGTGCTGATCGACAGTACTAGGTTGCGGCAGATTCTCTTTAATCTTGTGGGTAATGCCGTCAAGTTTACCGAGCACGGCCACGTCACGCTGAGCCTGCAGATGCTTGAGGTGGATGAGCACCACAGCAAAGTCGATCTTGAAATCGTGGTTGCAGATACCGGCTTGGGGATTGCACCTGATCAGATTGAACGCATATTCAATCTCTTTGAGCAGCAAGACGGTCAGGACAGCCGTAAATACGGCGGCACAGGATTGGGACTCGCGATTACGCGGCGGCTTGTTGAAATGATGGACGGCACCATTCATGTCCAGAGTACTTTTGGTGAAGGATCACGTTTTATCGTCAAGTTCTATGGTGTCGATATCGCTTCTGTCCACGCCGAGCCCATTGAGAGGTCGTCTGAAGCGACCGAACAGTGCATTCACTTTGAGCCTGCCCGCATCTTGGTCGTGGATGACATCAAAGATAACCGCGATCTGCTGCGGGAGTATTTTGCTAACAGCGCCGTAGTGACGGATGAGGCCACCGACGGCGCCCAAGCGGTCGCTATGAGCGCGGCACACCCCTATGATCTGATCATTATGGATATCCGTATGCCGGTCATGGACGGTTATGAAGCGGCTAAACAGATCAAAGCTTCCTGCGACGTCCCCATCATCGCACTGACGGCTTCGGTGATGCAGCATGAGCGGGACCGACTCGACGTGAAGAGTTTTGACGGTTATCTGCGCAAGCCGGTGCGGTATCGTGAGCTGTTTTTGGAGGTGTCGAAGTTCCTCAAACACAGCATACAGACCCCGCATATACCCGTCGAACCTGTATCGGCGCTTTCCGATGAGGCGCGCATGCATCAAGAAGAGATTGCGCAACGACTCACCAATGAACTCCACGAACTCCATCAACGCTGCAAAAGTTCCCGCAGTCTGCCTCAGATACGTAGCTTGGTAGAGGCCCTCAATCAACTGGGCGCTACCTACAAGATTGCTTCGATTGAGCACTACGCACTGCGTTTTCAAGAGGCGCTTGAAGCCTTTGATATTGCTACGATTCAGCATCTTTTAGAGGGCTACGAGCCTTTGGTGAAAGAGTTTTTGAGCGCTTGTAGCTCTGAGCTTAGATAAAAGAGGCTTTAACTGAATCCTCATGATTAAAAATGGGGTTTGGGTTACATGTAACGTATAAAAATGGCTCTTTTGTTACAATAGCCGACTTTAAAGGAGCATTATGCGGACAAGGTTACTTCTATTTTTGGCGTCATTGACGCTTTTGGGCGCAGGATCAAAGTTTCTGATGCCCGAAGAGGCATTCATCCCCTCTGCGCGTATCGTTGAGGGTTCAACGGTTGAAGTACGCATCGATCTGGCGAAAGATATCTATCTGTATGAAAATAAGGTGGAGATTCTCGATGCCGATCCAAGCGACGCCATTACGGTAGTTTCGGTAGAGCGTCCCGAAGCGCTTGATCATGACGGTGAGATGGTGTACATGCCTTCGCCGATTTTTAAAGTCACGCTGGGCAAGCAAGAGGGGGCAAGCGGTGCGCACGATACGGCGCTGCTGCTGAAGTATCAGGGGTGTTCGGAGCAGGGCTTGTGCTAC
>DZBC01000177.1 GCA_022729835.1 Sulfuricurvum sp.
TCTGTTTGATAATATTACGACTGAAAGCCGAATCATCAACAATCAGTATTTTTTTCATGAAATATCTCTCCTTGAGATGTCAGAAGTGGCAATAAAGTCTCTCGCAGAGACGCAAAGGGCGCAGATATCTGACAACTTTTTGAAAATTGTCAGATATTCTTCAAAAAATCTTTGCGGTCTTTGCGTACTCTGCGCCTTTGCGAGAAACCTTATCTCCCGCAGAGACGCAAAGACCGCAAAGAAAAGCCCTCTGCAACAATTTCTTTTCCTAAAGGATGATCTCTTTCGGATCAATCACCAGCGCGATGCTGCCGTCGCCGAGCAGCGTTGAGCCGGAAATTTCCTTTGTCCCGGCAAAATATTTTTCAAGCGGTCTGATCAGAATGCTCTCTCGTTTCAATATCTCATCCACCGCAATCCCGCAAATCCGATTTCCGAAAGAACCTAAAATAACAGATACAAATTCCTCCGAATCTCGGTGTCTGAATTTCTCCGAGCCGTTGATTTCCAATATTTCGCCGAGATAACGCATCGGAAAGATGTCTCCGTCAACGAGAATAATTTCCTTATTTCTCAGAACATGAATAAATTTTCTTTGTACCTTAACAGTTTTCTTAATCGAAGTAAAGGGAAAAGCATACCGCGTCCCTGCTGCCTCTGTTAAAAGCACATCGGTCAGGGATATGGAAATCGGCATTTTCAGACGTACCTGTGCGCCGAAGCCCGGCTTGCCGGAAAGCGTGACGCTGCCCCCGACCGATTTAATATTGCTCTTTACCACATCAAGTCCGACGCCTCTCCCGGAAATTTCCGTGGCGCTGTTCAGCGTACTGAATCCGGGCCTAAAAGTCAGATCAAGGATTTCCGCATCTGTCATTGCCGCCAGTGCGGCTTTTGTGAGTAAATTTTTTTCCGCCGCAATCTGTCTGATGCCGCCAATATCAAAGCCGCGTCCGTCGTCAATAATATCAATAATTGCATGATTCCCGTCCTGATGCGCGCTGACAGTCACGGAGCCGGCGCGGGGCTTTCCTTTTGCTGTTCGCTCATCAGGCTTTTCAATGCCGTGATCCACCGCATTTCGGATCAGATGAATGAACGGATCCATCAACTGCTCCGCGGTTTTCCGTTCAATCTCAGTCTCTCCGCCGGAAAGATGCAGTTTGATTTCCTTTTCACGCTGCGCGGCAAGGTCTCTGACAAGGCGCGGAAGCCGTTCAAAGAGCGTGCTGATTTTGACAAGCCGCAGTTTCATCACATCTCTCTGAAGCTGATTGGCAATTTTGTCCATATTTGCAGAGACTTTTCTGATTTCCCCGAAACATTCGGCTGTCTGAGATGAAAGCATATTCTTTTGGGTCAGATAATTCAGGCGGTTTTTGGCAATGACAAGTTCGGAAATATGCGTCATAAATTCATCTATTTTTTCAAGACCGACTTTTATCTCCTGTTCAAGAATTTCGGAAAAAGATTTTGAGTCTGAGGTCAGAGGCTTCTGATCTGCGGTTTCATGTTCGGAACTTGCTCTCACGCTGCCGATTCGCTCCCGAATGGCAGAAATATCTCTTTCTTTGTAGTCATTGTCTATGATCCGCCGATTCATATCACGAAGAAGATCAAGCCCTTCAAATAAAACCGCCAGCGCCTCGCTCTCAAAAGCGACTTTGCCGCTTCTGAGATCATCCATGAGATTTTCCAATTCATGGGAAAGGGCATGGATGTCCTTCGCATCTAAATAAGCGCTGTTTCCTTTGATGCTGTGAATACTTCGGAACGCGGAATGGACCGCCTCCTGATTGCGATGATCTTTTTCAATCGCGATCAGCATCTTTTCGAGATGATTCAGATGTTCAGCCGCCTCAGACTGAAACTGGCGTTTCATCTCAGATGTTATGTTGATGGTATAAGTCATTTGCCGCTTTAATTTTATCCACGAATGCACACGAATGTCTCACGAATCAACAGACACAAATATATTAGACTTTATCGGAAATAAAAAAAGGTTCTCGCAAAGAGCGCAAAGGCCGCAAAGTTTTTATGAAAGTTTTTATAAAAAAGTTTTTTTCCTTTGCGTTCTCTGCGGGCTTTGCGAGAGATAAAAAATTCAGCCGCTTATTTCCGATAAAGTCTATTCTTCTTAATTCGTGCAAAAATTCGTGTGCATTCGTGGCTAAAAAACACCGCCCTCACCCGACGGCTTTGATGATTTCTTCAGCAATATCCCAGCTCGGCGCGATAATCTCCGCGCCGCCCATTTCAATTGCCTCTCCCGGCATACCGAAAACAATCGCGCTTTCCTCGCTTTCCGCAATGGTAAGGCCGCCTGCCTGCCTGATTTTCACCATGCTTTCCGCGCCGTCTTTTCCCATGCCGGTCATTAATACGCCCACCGTGTCGGCTCCGAAAACCTCAAGCACAGATGCCATCATCACATCCACAGAGGGCATAAACAGATGATTCGGTTTTTTTGGCGTCCGAATCAGAATATTTCCGTTGGATCGCTTAAACAGCATCAGATGATAGCCGCCTTTTGCCAAATAGAGCGTTCCCGGCTCCACAATCATTCCCGGCTCGGCTTCCACACAGCGCAGGGGACACTGCGAGTCAATTCTTTTCGCGTAGGAAGCGATAAAAGGCGCGGGCATGTGCTGCACAAGAAAGACCGCCGCAGGCAAATCCGCAGGCAGAAACGGCAGCACCTCAAACAGTGTTTTGGGTCCCCCTGTGGAAATGCCCATCGCAACCGCCCTGAACCCGGGTCCCTTTACCGATGCGCTTTTGAGACGGAACGATTTCTGGCGGGTTCTGAGATTCGACAGTTTTTCTGCGGAACAGATATTCTTGCGGATAAGCTTTTTTATCACGCCCGGACCCGCGGCGGCTTTGATTTTTTTAATAATTTCATGCGCCACCGAGCCCATCTGAACTGTAACCGTGCCGCCGGGTTTCGGCACGTAGTCAAACGCGCCCAGTGCCATGGCTTCAAAGGTAACGGCCGCGCCCTGCTGCGTGAGAGAGGAAACCATCAGCACCGGCGCAATTTCTTCATTGACAATGATCTGCAAAGCCGTGATGCCGTCCATTCCCGGCATATTGACATCCATTGTAATGACATCGGGGCGAAGTTCACGGGCTTTATTCACCGAATCGTCGCCGTCTCTTGCTGTTCCCACCACCTCAAGATCGGGGTCAGACTCGACGATTTTTTTTAAAGACCGCCGCATTAACGCAGAATCATCACATACCAGAACGCTGATTTTTTTTTCATAACGCAGAATTATTCCCTAATGTCATTAGCAATTAAATATTCTCGTTCCCATGCTCCGCGTGGGAATGCAGACCGGATGCTCCGCGTCCGCTTACGGCTGTGTCCCGGGAGACGTTCCCACGCAGAGCGTGGGAACGAGATCAATCTCTTAAATTTACTCCGCAATTTCCAATTTCTTCTTTCCCGGTTTGTCTCCCTCTGATGTTTCGGTATCCGGCTTTGTCTCCTTTATCTCCTGCTCCGGCTCTGCGGAAATATTTTCCTCAGCCGGCGCCGGTTCCGCAATATGTTTAGACTCAGCGCCCGGCTTGTTCATTATCTCGCTCAGTTTCCTGAGTTCGTCTTCATCCAATATCTTCTCCACATTGAGCAGAACCACCATGCGCTTGCCCCCGTTGATCTTGCACACGCCTTCCATATATCTGTTCGCACTGCCGGTAATGACGATATTCGGAGTTTTTACAATGTCCCGCTTTTCAAGACGTAGCACTTCATTGACCTGATCCACCCGCAGTCCGGTTTTATTGCCCCCGATGTCAACAATGATAATTCGGGTCCGATCATCTGTTTCCCGGTTCTCCAGCGCAAAGAGCTTGCGGATGCTGATAACCGGAATAATGCTGCCCCGCAGATTGGTCATGCCGTCCACAAAATACGGCGCACGGGGGACATAAGTAATTTCCGAAAGCCGGTTGATCTCCTGCACCTGCATAATGCGGATGCCGTATTCTTCCTTGTTGACGGTAAAGGTGACCAACTGCTCCTCAGCCATGCTCTGCTGTGCCAATGATTTTTTATCCGCTGACGTATCTCCGCTTTCGCCCCGCTCTTTGTCTTCTTTTCGGAGTTTCTCGGAAAGCAGTCTGGCGGTTTCCCGTGAGACTAATGCAGATTCGTCCATAATCATAATCAGACGCTCTCCTTTGTCCAATTTTGCCACGGCTCTGATTTCCTTCCGCTCTGAAGAAGCCATGAACGGGGTTTCATCAATTACGGATTTGGGAACACGGATGACTTCATCCACCCAGTCAACCAGATAGCCGATAGTCATACTGTCCGACCTGACCACCAGCGCGCGCTGATCCCCCAGAACATGCTGTTCCATCGCTGTCTTCAATTCGCCCATAATGCCGATGACAATCTGCAAGAGCGGCGGAACAGTCTCATTGAAAAAAGAGATCGCCGCACTTTTGGAAATTTCTCTCTTTTGCAATGCTTGGGACGCGGCGTCGTACAAGTCCCACCGGCTTTTTTTCAATCGCTTGATAACAGCTTCGATTTCAAGTCCGGATGTTT
>DZBC01000178.1 GCA_022729835.1 Sulfuricurvum sp.
TCTTTCTCAATGGCTTCGATATCGCGGCGGATGTTGGTCTGCTCCAGCACTCCGGCGTTTAGCTCGGCGATTTTGGCGTCTTTGGCGGCTTCGGAAGCCTTGGCATGATGGATCGCTTCGGTATGGCTCTGCGCACTGTAGGTGTCGGCCATGATCAGGGCTTGGGCGGCGGAGATGGCGGCTTCGTCGGTTTTGATCTGCGCTTGGAGTGTTTGGAGCGCCTCTGTTTTACTCGGGATGGTGGCGATGAGCGCTTCGAGTTTGATGAGCGCTTCGACTTGCGGTTTGAGGGCTTGGTGCTGCTCTTTGAGGGCGTTGTGCGCGTTTTCATCGTAGGCGATGCTCCCCAACTCTGCAAGGGCGGCTTTGTTGCGCATCCCCCGTGTTTCGACCTCACGAAACAGCTCTTGGGCTTTGAGAAGGTCTTTGGCTTTGCTGTGCAAGAGGGCGATTTGGGTTTGTAGGGCATTGACTTTTTGCTGTGCTTCGTCTGTGCTCTTTTGGGCGGAGGCTTTTTGCGTGCTTAGGGTCTCTAGGCGCAGATTGAGCGCATCGATCTGCTTTTGGTACACCTCGCTGATCTCGGCGTGAAGTGAGGATAGAACGCTATCGTACTGCTCCATCAGCGGACGGGTGCAGGTAGGACAGGCCGATTCGCGCCCCAGATCGGTGATGGTGGCTACTTGCTTGGTGATTTTGGCGATATTGGAGCGATGAGCGCCGATCTCGGCGGTGAGGGCGCTGATGGCGGTATCGAGCTTGAGCAGGGTCGCTTTGTGCTCTGCGAGGGCGGTTTGATCTAGTGTGAGTTGTTTTTGCAAATCTTCCAGCGGAGCGATCGCTTTACTAAGCGCTGCTACCTCCTCTTTGCGCGCCATATAGCCTTTGCGCAGCTCCTCTTGCTCTTTTTCCAGTCCGACCTTTTGGAAAAATTTCGTTCTCTGCGCATCTTGGGCTTTGAGCGACTGCTCCAATGTGGCAAGTTGCGTTTTCAGCGGGAGCTGCGCGCTGTAGCGGCTTTGATGATCATGGAGGGTTTTGAGTTCGGTTTCGCTTTCGCGAAGCTGTTTTTGGTGAAGATCAAGAGCCTGCTGCGCTTTTTCGAGGGCGTCAACCTTTTTTTGCCGCTCCTCTTTGGCTTTTTGTTGGGTCTCTACGAAGAGTTTGGCGGCTTCGTAGGCGGCGCGCAGCTTTTGGGACGCTTCGGTGAGGGTTTTGAGGGACGTTTCGAGGTTTTGAGCGAGGGCGATTTTGGCGGCTAGATCGTCGCGGTGGCGTTTGAGTACCTCTTCGCCGAGCAAAAAGCCCGAAGCGCTTTTGATGTCGCGGCCCAGCTCCCGCAGCTCTTCACGGATCATCTCTTCGATCTTATCGATCTTCTCTAGTCCCAGCAGTCGGCGCATCATCGCTTTGCGCTCGTCGTTTTTCATCGAGCTAAGCGCGGTCAGCTCCTTTTGGGAGGCGAACACCGTATGCAAAAAGGCCTCTTTCCCCATCCCCAGCAGCTTGGTAACCGACGCAGTGACCTCTTTGGCACCCGTGGCGATAGGCGTATCGGCCTCTTTGAGCGTGGCGTAGGCGCTCAGCGCTTTACCTCGAAACTCTCGTGTGACGCTATAGCTTTTGCCCTCGATCTCGAAGGCGAGCTCCACCTTGACCCCGCCGCTGCTGCCGGCGGTGGGGATCAGCTCTTTGGCCCCCTTGTAGTCGCCGTAGAGGGCAAACAATACGGCGTCGAAGATCGTCGATTTACCCCGCCCGTTGCGTCCAAGAATACCGCACAATCCGCTCTCAAAGGTGATCTCATAGGCAACATAGCGTTTGAAGTTGTGAAGGCGCAGCGATTCAAGCGTCATGATTCACCTCGTCATAGCGGGCAAACAGCGCCGCAACTTTGGCGCTCAGGCGGGCGAACTCTTCGGGCGCGGCGGTTTGCTCTTCCAAGAATGCGCCGAAATACTCCTGCAACGAAGCGGCGCTCACGTTTTGCGCTGCGTCAGAGGCTTCGCTATGGCGAAATTTGCGCTGGATTTGGACATTAAGCGCCGTGGGAAAACACGCCTCTACGTCGCGGTTGGCGATGTCGATGGATTGGGTCGCACTGAGGTTCTCAAGGGTGATAAAGAGCAGTGCGCCCTCAAGGTTCAAAGATGCGCCGATGGAGCGCAACTGCTCAAAAATATCTGCGGATGTTTGGGCATCGACGCGCAGGCGGTGGCTGGGGCGCAGCGTGATCGGGTGAAACGCTATGTCGAGGGAATCGCCCAAGGTAACGAGGGCGTACCCTTTGTCGCTCCGGGTATCGGCGCTGCTGGTGCGTTCGCTCGATCCGGCATAGTAGACATTGGCGTGTTTGCCCACTTTACCAAATCCGTGCCAGTGTCCGAGCGCGACGTAATCCATCTGCTCAAAAAGCGCCTCTTTGTCGCGCGGATAGACCCGCTCGCCGTACTCCTCCATCATAAACTGCGCCCCCACCGAGCAGTGCAGCATCATGACGTTGTGTTTGTGCGCCTCTATCGACCCTTCGCACGCCTCAATCGCCGCAAAATTGGCGGCATCGTCGTTGATGTGGGGGATGCAGTGAAAAGCGACCGCACCCAATACGATCTTTTCATAGCGCTCTTCAAAGACGGGGTAAATATGATCGAGTGTGCGCAAGGCCGCGAGGATCGGGGAGGATGAACGGGTACGCGGCGTGGAGTGGTTTCCGGCGATGATGATGGTGGGGATCTTGGCGACGCTGAGGTGTTTGAGCTGGCCTAGAGCAAAGCTGATCGCACGGTTGGAGGGGTGAGGACGGTGAAAAAGGTCTCCGGTATGGATGACATAATCGATTTGGTTCGCCAAGGCGGCATCGATCACCTGAGTAAAGGCATCGTAAAAATCGGCTTCGCGTTGGTTGATGCCCTCTGCGTTGGTGATCTCAAGATCGTTAAACCCTAGATGGGTGTCGGAGAAGTGCAGAATCCTCAACGTACGCCTTAAAGTGAAATCGTTTTAGAGACTCTGTTACATGTATGCGCCAAGAGCGATATGATAGCCCCAAAATCTCCTCTTCTTCTAAAAACTTAGCCTCAAGAAGCTCTCTTGAATTGAGTTGTAACAAAACGATAAAGTGACTGCGGCTCTATATCAACAGCGCCATCACAAAATTCCAAACATCCCCACTCTGCGTCAATATGCGCACTTCCAAGCTGGTTTGGCGCTACATACGCCCGTAATAGCTCTGCCATATCTGCCCTAAATTGTTCACCATTTTCAAATGTGAGTTCAGCGTTATAGCCGTCAAAAAATCGACATGTTTTCAATTTCATCTGCTACTCCAATGGCGCGATCTTGTGAAAATTCTGCGTTTCCCACATCTCCAGTAACTCATTTTGATGGCGTTCAGCCCACTCACGCACAAGTATTCGAGCGTGTTTGGGTAAAAAACCCTCAATGATATTGAGTTTTTCTAGCTCCATGACTGCCTGATATTCGGCATATTTTACATGAATATGGCGAGGGGGATGCTCGGTATCGATAATAAACATCCTGATGATAATCCCATAAAATCTGCTTATCTCAGGCATTGCTTCTCCCTACTAACTTTTGGTGTTTGCACTTTCATTACCTAAAATAGTGATAGCTCATTGTAAGGGTTGCGGGCTGAATCTACTCTTATTAAGCATAAAACTAAAAAGAGGGCTCAAGTAACGCCGACAACGCTCACCACGCAAGCCAAACCTCCTCTTCTTCGAGCACCCTTCAAACTGCGATCTCCCGATAAAGCCTCTCATAAGATCGCGTCATCGCCTCAGCGCTAAAGGCTTCAAGCTCCCTTTTTGCGGCTTTGGCAAATGCTACGCGCTCGTTTGCATTTTGGTAGAGCCGCTCGATGGCTTGTGCGAGCGCTTGTGGGTCGCGCGGAGCTACCAACAGTCCGCTACGCTCATGTTCGATCAGATCCACGATGCCCCCGACGCCGCTGGCCACAATAGGGATCTCTTGCGCCATGACATCCAGCAGCGTGGAGCCTAAGCCTTCGTTGTTGGAGGGAAAGGCAAAGAGATCAAAGGCGCCGATGTAATCGCCTACATTCTCCACAAAGCCCTCAAACCGGATACATGTAAGCTCACGAGCCTTCTCTTTGAGCACTGCTTCATCCGCGCCGCGCCCCAAAAGCAGAAGCTGCATCTGCGGGTATTGAGGCGCGAGGAGGCGCATTGCTTCGATAAGGGTGCTTTGGCCTTTGTGGGTGTCATCGAGCGCCCCGATATGGCCGATGAGAAACTTAGTCGCAAAACGCGCTTTGATGGCATCGCGCACCAAAGCGTTACATGTAAAGCCGCTGTACGCACTGGGAATGCGCAGGGTGCGGGCTTTTGGGGCCAAAGCGATGATCTGCGATTCGATGGCGCGCGAGAGGGCGACACAACACGCGGCGTGTGCATAGAGGGCGCGGTTAAAGCGGTTGTGGCTGATGGGGTTATCGACGCGGCGGGTGACGATGTAAGGGACGTCCAAAAAGAGCTTGGCAAAAAAGGCGAACTGAAGCGCCTTGGTTTCGTGGGCATGGA
>DZBC01000179.1 GCA_022729835.1 Sulfuricurvum sp.
CGGCACCATCGACAAATACATCGGTGATGCGATCATGGCCTACTGGAACGCTCCCTCCACGCTAAGCGCTCATCAAGACCATGCACTCCAAAGCGCACTCGAACAGGTCCGCCATCTCGACGCGCTCAACCATCAACTAGCGCTAGAGTCGCTCCCGACAATCAACATCGGTATCGCTTTGCACTGCGGAACGGCGGTCGTCGGAGAGATGGGTTCGCAGCTACGCTCAGACTACACCATCATCGGCGACAACGTCAATCTGGCTTCACGCCTAGAAGGTCTCACCAAACAGTACGGCGTTAGCATCATCATTTCCGAAGCCTTCAAAGCAGGGCTTAAAGGCGATTATCCGTTGCGCTATCTTGATCGGGTACGCGTCAAAGGCAAAAAAGAGGCCATTACAATCTACGAAGTCCTCTTGAACAATTCGAATGAAGCGTTACATGTAGAGCTTAGCACCTACGACGCAGCGTTGCGGCACTATCTGGAGGGGCGCTTTGAGAGTGCGTATCTCTGTTTTGGGGCACTGCATGAACGCTATGCTCATCCACTTTATATGCTCTATCGTGACCGCGCAGCCCATTTCAGGCTACACCCTCCGTTGTCCTTCGACGGTGTCTACGAAGCGCTTAGCAAGTAGCTTCGCGCGGGGCCTGAGTGTTCATATTGAAATAACAGAGAATCTTGTTGATACACCCTTTGGTTTTTTGCTCCAACAAGGCACGCTGGTCTTCTTCATTGATACGAATCATGTGTGTCGCGGTCGCCATCTGGCGCTTGGCCATCACTTCACCGAGCTGATGTACCAACATTCTGTTTTGCTCCAAAATCGATCCAAGCGCCTCTTTGGATATCTCAAACAGCGCTGTATCCACGGCTGCGGTGGCGGTGGCGGAGCGAGGCTCACCGGTCAGAAGCGATGTTTCGCCAAAAAAGGTTCCTGCGCGTAGCGCCGCCACTTCATGATGCTGCCCCTTGGCGTCTTTGACGGAGACGGAGACCAAGCCCTCTGAGATCACAAAAAGCGACATACCCGCATCGCCTTGTCTGAAAATCAGCCCCGAAGCGGGCACGACGGAGCGTATGGTCTGCTGTGCCAGAAGTTTAAGTTCGGCTTCGGAAAGGTGCCTGAAAATCTCCAGCGCCCCTAGCAGATGCAACAAAGCCCGATCGATGGTGTTGGGATTCTGACGCACCAGACTTAGCCGTTGCGTCGGAATCTCGATATTGGCAAAGTGCAAATTACGCAAGACATTTTTTTGCACCAGATAACGCGTATAGTCCTCCTGCGCATAGTCATCGATCCAGAAACGCACCAGCCAGATGATGCCGTCCTTGTCAAACGATTTAACCCGCAGATCGGCCTTACGCGGCGCTTTTTTGATCTGTTCGACTTCGTTGACGGCACCTAGCAGTAGGCGTTCTGCCTGATAACTGGTCACATCGTAATCGAGAATGATCTCAAACGAGACGCGAAAATAGGGGTCGGGGCGGTTGTAGTTGCGCAGCGAAACACTTGCTAGACGGCTGTTTGGCACGTTGATCGTAATGTTGTCGCGGGTGAGAATCTGCGTCGAGCGCCAATTGAGCTCCACCACGCGCCCTACCACGTCTGGCTCCGGCTCGATCCACTCGCCGATGTAAAAAGGCATCTCGATTCCCAGCGTGATCCCCGCGAAAAAGTCGGCCACCAGATTGCGTACCGCGAAGCCGATGATGGCCAGCATTACGCTAGAGGTCGTAAAGAGCCCCATATAAGACATAAAATCATCCACCTTGATGATCATCCAAAGCACCGCAGATGCAAGCCAAATGGCCAAAAAGATCATATTTTTGAAGAGAATCGGAAGCTCATATTTGCGCTTATAGCCGTAGGTGCCGCTGAGATAAAAGCGGTTGAGCAGCCGAATACACAACAACGTCGCACCAAACATCATCAGCATATCTTCAAAGAGTACCAAGCCCCCAGGCAGCAACGTTTCGTCAAGCAAACGACGTCCAAATCCCCCGATCAGGATCAAAACAACCGGAAAAAGCAGATAAACGATGATCTCTTTGATGAATACCCAAACTGCGTGCATGTGCCAACCTTGTCATGAAATGCGTGCGCGATTCTTACATACGATTGTCATCACAACGTCATCGAATCATCAATGCCTTGGGGAAAATGTAACAAAACTCCGATCCCTCACCCAAAACAGAGCTTACATGTAAGCGGATATCGTGGCTGTCAATGATCGATTTGACGATGTTAAGACCGATCCCAAACCCTCCGACGCGGTCGCTTTCGCGGTAGTAGCGCTCAAAAATCTGCTCAGGATGTTTCATCCCTACCCCGTAGTCGCGAAAACGCATCTCGCACCCATCATCCATCCGGCGCAAAGAGACCTCGACGCGGCTTTGGGGATGGGAGTATTTGATGGCGTTGGAGAGGTTGTTGTCGATGATGCGTTGAAGCTGGGTCGGGTTGAAGCGGATGTGTACCTCATGGCAATGCGTCACCTCCAAAGCGATCTCCTTCATGGCGGCCACCTCATCGAAGTAGGCCACCCGCTCTTTGAGAAAAGCATCGAGCGCAATCGGCTCGCTTTGAAACGAGAGGCGGCTGTTTTTGATCAGATAGTCCATATCGTCGTAGATGCTTGAGAGGGTTTTGGCGGCGGCGCGGATGCGCTGAAGGTATTTGTTGGGTTCATATTTTCGGTTGTACAGATCGATATTGACGTTGATGATGCTAAGCGGCGTGTTGATCTCGTGCATCGAATCTTTCATGAACTTATCGAGTCGGGCGTTGAGCTTTTTAAACGGCAGCGCAAAGCGGTTGAGAAACAGAAACGAAAGCGTAAAGAGCATCAGCACGATGAGCAGCAAAATGATCAGCGTCTTTTGATAGACCTCCGCGTACGAGAGGGTGTTGCCCACGATCAGATACTCCGCGCCGAAATAGCGCCCTTTTGGAAGCGAAAGAACATAGTAAGCGTAGCCGCCGTCGATGTGGTAGCCCTCGCTTTGATAGCGAAGCGGCGATTCGATCAGCGTAAAAATCGGCTTGAACTGCAGATCGTACAGCCCCGATTGCACCTGCGCAAAGCGCGGATAGTCAAACGCCGGTTCGTTGGCTTCATCAAAAGCCTCCATCGCGCGAATCACCGTCGTGGCGTGCGCCTTGAGCTCGATCTCGTTTTGGATCTCGACGAAGGTTTTGGAGTAGATGAGATAGACATAGAGCGGAGCAAGCATGATGATCGAGACCAGCAGGGTAAAGAGCAGCGCGTTGAGCAGCGCGTAGCGGTTATCGTTCAAGGATGTAGCCCAAACCCCGGCGGTTTTGAATCACCGCCTCAGGAAGTTTTTTGCGCAGGTTGTTGATCTGGACACGCACGTTCGCGGGATCGACGTATTCGCCCCAGATCTCATCTTGAAACATCCCTACCGTCACCACCTGATTGCGGTATTTGAGCAGCGTCCCCAATATCTCCTTTTCGGTGCGGCTCAGCGTAATCTGAGCGCCTTGATAGGTGAGCGTGAACTGCTTAAGATCATAGATCAGCTCAGGCGCCAAGGCGAGTGTCTCGCTGTCGTCGCGCATCACCTGTTTGCACACCTGCATCATGCGCAGTTGCAGTTCGCCCAGATCAAAAGGCTTGCGGATATAGTCGCAGCAGCCACGCTCATAACCCTCTTGAAGATGCTGAATCTGCGTCATGGAGGTGATGAAGATGGCGGGGGTGCGGTTGCCCTCTTTGCGCAGTGCGCCCAGCAGCTCAAAGCCGTTCATCCCCGGTACGTTGACATCCAACAACAAAATGTCGTAGCTTTGCGAAAAGAGCGCGTCAAAGGCCGCGTCGCCGCTCGCGTAGCCGTCCACACTGTAGCCGATCTCTTCGAGAAATTCCATCACGCTGATGCGCAGTGCATATTCATCCTCGAGCAGCAGTACCTTCATCGAATCTCTCCTTCTATCTTCTTGGCGTTTTTGTGTTTGAGAATGAGTGCGATCAGCTCCTCTTTGCTGTAGCTCTCAAGCATCTCTCTGGCCTCTTGAATATACAGCTCTTTATCCTCTTCAGGGACGGTGTCTTTGAGATAGAGCAACGCTTTATCGTAGCGGCTGCGGTAGATCTGCTCATCGAGTGCCTCTTGTTTGACAATGTCGTAGAGGTCACGGCGGGAAAAATTGATAAAGATCGAGAGGTTCTCATTGACCGCGCGCAGCAGCTCCATCTGCTCCTCCTCCATCACCATCACATAGGCTCCTAGCACCTTCCCCTCCGCACTCTTCATCGGTTCAAAAAAACAGACGCTCTTTTCCATGCGCAAAGAGCGGTTCTGGCGCAAGCGCTTCATATCGAGGCGTTCAAGCGTCTTGAGATGCGCGGCGTTGTGTCCGCGATTGGCCACAATGTAGCTGCCGATGGTCATGTTATTTTGCATCAATACGGCGGTGTTGTAGTATGCATCATCGAGCAACACATACAGATCCACGCCAAACTCCCGAAAAAACGCGGTTGTCGCATCGAAAAATTGCAATACCTCCACAAATCCCGCCAATG
>DZBC01000014.1 GCA_022729835.1 Sulfuricurvum sp.
AAGTGGCCGGATGTTCTGCGCGATTGGTGGCCGGATGCGCCGTTATATGCAAAATCCCCATCTGCGCATCGTCGAGATTTCAGATGTAGCGCGCTATCAAGCAGGCCACCTTCCAGGTGCGGCTCAAAGCGACATTGACGCATGGCGCGAAGCCAAAGAGGGCTATATCGCCATCAAACCGCTCTCACAGATCGAGGCCGAAATCCGCCGTCTTGGGATCGACAAGCAAAGTGAAGTGCTCCTCTACGCCCCCATTGATACCCCCAAAGACCTGCTCAAAACCAGCTACGTCTTTTGGGCGCTGCACTACCACGGCATCACCAACGTCGGTCTGCTTGACGGCGGCAAAGCGGCGTACAAAGGTACTCTGGAGACCAAAAGCATTTCCGTGGCTCCTAGCAGCTACAGCGCAAGACGCAACGACGCCCTCTTTGCCGAGCGCGACTATGTCAGCGCCCATCTTGGCAAACTGCCCATGATTGATGCGCGTCCGGGGGATAAGTATCTGGGTATATCGCCCACTGAGGGCGCCAAGCGCGACGGCCATATCGCGGGGGCCATGAGCTATCCGTGGAATTTCTCAACCAAAACCGATCATACGCTCAAAGATACCGCCCAACTCTCAACGCTGTTTGCTCAAGGCTACGGACTTAACCCTAAAGAAGAGGTACTGGTCTACTGCACGGGCGGCCTTGAGACTTCGTTTAACTACTATGTATTGGCAGGGGTATTGGGCTATAAGCAGGTGCGCCTGTATGACGCATCCATGAAGGAGTGGGGCAACCGTGACGATACCGCGATGGTGCAGTACCGCTACGAGCTTTTTTCGAAGTAGTGGCGCTTTAGCCCCTCTAGTGTGCGCCCCATATTCAGCAGAAGCATATCGGCAATCACCAATGCGGCCATCGCCTCGCACACCACACTGCCACGCACCGCGACGCAGGGGTCGTGACGCCCTTTGAGGGCGAATTCGACCGCCTCACCTGAGGTGCTCAAGGTGCGCTGAGGGATGAAGATGGAGGGTGTGGGTTTGAAATGCACCTTGAGCGTAATCGCATCGCCGTTGCTGATACCGCCTAAAATACCGCCGGCGTGATTGCTCTCAAAACCCTTACATGTAAGCGCATCATTGTTTTGACTACCGCGCTTTTTGGCCGCTTCTACACCATCGCCGATCTCGACTGCTTTGGCGGCATTGATGCCCATCATGGCGCTCGCAAGTACGCTGTCAAGCTTGTAGTACATCGGCTCACCAAGACCCACGCCCACCCCATCGATACGCACTTTCACCACACCGCCGACTGAATCGTGCGCATTTTTTGCCTCTAAAATCGCAGCCTTCTGCGCCGCTTCAACGCTTGGATCAAGGGCGAAGATTTCACTGCTGCTTGCATACGCAAAGTCCTCTAGCGCCCCTTCAATCCCTGAAACCGCGCACACGCCGCTCTTACATGTAATGCCCAGCTCGCGCAGCATCAGCTTGGCAATCGCGCCTGCGGCCACCCTTGAGGCTGTCTCGCGCGCACTAGAGCGTCCGCCGCCGCGATGGTCGCGTAGCCCGTATTTGTGAAAGTAGGTGAAATCCGCATGACCGGGGCGAAAGATGTTTTTGACATTTTCGTAGTCTTTGGACTTCTGATCGCCGTTGTAGATCACCATCGCAATCGGGGTTCCGGTACTCATCCCCTCAAACACGCCGCTAAAAATTTGTACCACGTCACCCTCTTGACGCGCCGTGGCAAAGGCATTTTGACCCGGTTTTCTACGATCCATCTCGCTTTGGATATAGGCCTCATCGATGGCCAGCCCCGCCGGCACCCCATCCACCACACACCCCAGCGCCACGCCGTGCGACTCTCCAAAGGTCGTAAACGCAAATCGCTCGCCAAATCGGTTCATAAAAGTTCCTTCTGTAGCGCATCAAGCGCGATTTTAGCCGCCTCTTGCTGGGCTATTTTTTTGCTTTTTCCGATGGCGCTGGCGTAGGTTTTACCATCGATGCGTACCGCCACTTCAAACTCTTTGAGATGATCAGGACCGCGACTGTGTACAAGCTGATACTCCGGCGTCGTGCCAAAGTGCGCCTGAGTCAGCTCTTGGAGCGCAGTTTTGTAGTCTTTAAACAGCTCTTCGAGCGAGAGTTCCTGATAGCTCTCTTCAAGCAGGCGTGTCGTAATCTGCGTCACCGTCGAGAGCCCGCACTCCAGATAGATCGCACCCATCAGCGCCTCAAACGCATTGGAGAGCAAAGAGGGTTTGGTGCGGCCATGGTTGTTCTCTTCGGCATTTGAGAGATAGATAAAGCGCCCCAGATCAATCGCATGTGCCAAAAGGGTAAATCCCTCCTCATTGACGAGAGACGCACGCAGCTTCGAGAGCTTGCCCTCGTCGTGGTGCGGAAAATTTCTGAACAGATACTCTCCCACCACCAGATCAAGCACCGCATCACCCAAAAACTCTAGACGCTCATTATTGTAGGGCTGCTTAAAGCTTTTGTGCGTCAGCGCTTCAATAAGGAGCTTCTTCTCTTTAAATCGGTATCCAAGCCGCTCTTGCAGCACTTCAAGCTCATCCATGATGGTTTCCTCTTTTGAATTTTTCCGCTTCGCCTCGGGCGATCTCGTCACAGCGCTCGTTCTCGGCATGTCCGTCGTGTCCGCGCACCCATGTCGCCTTGATGCGATGCGGCTGGCTTACATGTAAGTACTCCTGCCACAAATCGGGGTTTTTAACCTTCGCAAAACGGCGCTTGACCCAAGCCTCCAACCACTCCCCGATCCCCTTGGTGACATAGCTAGAATCACTCACAATCTCTACATCACAAGGCTCTTTGAGCGCGCGCAAGCCTTCAATGACGGCGCGTAGTTCCATGCGGTTGTTGGTAGTATGCGGCTCGCCGCCGCTGATGATGCGCTCTACACCGTTGTAGCGCAAGATGGCGCCGTAGCCGCCAGGCCCTGGATTGCCCAGCGCAGAGCCGTCACAAAAAAGAGTGATTGCTTTCAAAAAGTTCCTTGGTCAGAATCGGTTCAGCCACCACACTGTCGATGGCGCGGCAACTCGGGCAGCGGTGAAAGGCGAAGGGGAAAATCTGCTTGCAGTCGCGGCACAAATACTCAAACTGCAAAGTCGCCCCCCGCTCTGAGGCCCGGCGTAGTTTAATCAGCACATCAAACTCAAAAATGTCGCTTCCCTGCGCCAAATCAACGACGCCACGTGCGCTAAAAAGCTCCCGCAAGTAGCCATTAGACGCAATTATATCCAAATCGAGCGCCACCTCTTCCAGCCGCCAAAGCAGGTCCGCGATGCGTCCGCACTGCGACTGATCAAGGTAGCGCCACCCCAAATCGGGCGCATGCGAGAAGAGGTATTCGTAGGCCAAGTAGGAGAGACTGCGCTGTGTACCAAACTCCTCAACCAAGCGTAGCGCCTTGTCGCGTCCATCCCCCGAAGAGCCGATCAGAGCGCGTACCTTGAGATAGAGTTTCTCTTTGTGCACCTCGATGCCCAGCTCCTCCAGCGGTTCAAGCACCTCAATGGCCCGATCAAACGCCCTAAGCTGCTCATACACCAGTAGCAGCGACTGCAACGCCTGAGGACTACGCGGATGCGCCTGTAAAATCTGTAAAAAGATCTCTTTGGAACGTTCCAAAAAACCCGCTTTAAGGTAGATTTGCCCCAGCAGCAGCATGATGTCGGGTCTGGTGTTGCTGTCGCGGCGTAGCTCGATGAGGCTTTGATAGATCTCGATCGCCTTTTCGAAATCACCCCCTTTTTCGTAAGCATGCGCCAAAAGTAACCACGATTTTTCAGAGAGTCCGCCGCTTTGAATCAGCGATTTGAGCTCGGCTTCACTGGGAAGCCGATGAAATTGTTTGGCAAATCGCTCCAACGCACGGTCGTCTTCTTTGATCTTGTAGCGCCCCCACCAGTAGCTGAAAAAAGCGACGATAAAAACCAGTACAAAAAAGATGATCACCCCAAAAAGCGGATCGCGAAACTCGATAAAGAGCGATTCCATACCTTAGGGCCTTACATGTAACGCGCCGCGCTGCCAGACTCTTGGCGGCTCTTCGGTGCTCTCTATCCGCCCGATCCGCTCCATATCGGTATCGGGGTAGATGCGCAGCAGCGCCTCGCCCCCGCGTGAAACGATGATCATTCGGTGGCGCACACCACCCTCCATGCGGGTATAACCCTCAGCGTCGCAGCCTGGCAATGCAGCGGCGATATGCGACGGATCAAACGGTGATGATGCATCGAGGGTGTTGACCCCGCGCTCATGAAAATTCAGTGGATAGGGAAGCGTCTTGGGTTTGGAGCATCCGTCCAGCGCCAAAAGCGCCAAAAGCGCCAGCGTGGAGAAGCGCACACGCTTAACGCTCATCCTCGTCATCTTCTTCGCCCTCTTCGTCTTGAGTCAGGGAGTCTTCATCGAATGCATCGAGCTCCTCTTCAAACGCATCATCGTCAAAAGCGTCGTCATCATCCATCGGTTCGTCGTCGCTGTTTTCAAGTGCGTACAAAATCGTCTCTACTTTTTCGATAAAACCCTCTATATCCCCGTCATAAAATTTTTTGTAGCGCAGCGCATCTTCGATAAACTCCTCACCACACTGTGCTTCTTGCAACAGAGCCATTAGATGATCTTCACTGATTACGGACATGATGATTCCTTAATGAAATTTTGCGCGAATGATACCCCAGCTATCCAAAAAAATAGGGGCCATTTCTAGAGTCTTTATCCACTATGTTGCCGTCTGCCGTAGCGGTATGGCGGCGGGAGGGGCGAAATAATAGCCTTGTGAAAAGTCGATACCGATCTCTTGAACCGTTTGAAAAATCGCTTCATTTTCCACAAATTCGGCAACTGTCTGAATCCCCATCCGCTTGGCAAAGCCTACAATCGTCTCTACGATAATGCGGGCATTGGCATCATGCTCAAGCCGACGAATCATCGAACCATCAATCTTAATGAAGTCGGCCTGCAGCCGCATCAAATACCCAAAATTGGAGTATCCCGTCCCGAAATCATCGATTGCGACGCAACAGCCATAGCCCTTCATCTTCGCAATAAAGACCGCTACCGCCTCGAAGTTTTCTATCCCCTCAGACTCAAGAAGCTCCAAAATAACCTTCGGCCCAACCCCATAACTTCCTAGCATCTCTTCTAAGTAGTTCTGCAACACCGGATCAAGCACATCATCAATCGAAAGGTTGATCGAAATGCTCTCTTGCATGAGTGCGACCGTAGCGAAAGCGCTGCGGATCATCGCTTTGGTGATTGATCGATACTGTTTCGAGCGTTTAGCAACACTCAAAAAATGGTAAGGGGTAAACACCGCGCCCTCCTCATCGATCAAGCGCACCAAAGCTTCATATTTCGAAATTTGCATCGTAGCATTATCGACAATCGGCTGATAGTAGGCGACAATCCGCCCCTCATCGATGGCCCGTTTAAGTTTTTCGCTCCAGAGCATATTACGCTCAAAGTCACTAGAGATCGAGAGCTCCGGTGTGTATACCAGCAACCGATCTTGGCGTTTTTTCACCTGCTTGAGCGCAATATCCACAGAGGAGAGTAGCTCATTGACAGGCTCAAACGAAAGACTCCCCGATACTTCAATCCTTAGTAGTGTTGTTTCGACGGGCAAAAGCGTCGCATTAAGCATGGTGATCAACTGCTGGATCATCTCCACAAAACGCTCTTTGTGTAGATATCGGTTGAGAACCAAAAACTCGTCTGCATGCAGATGATAGAGCGTGAGTGCCCCGCTTAGTTGCTCACGCATACGCTGTGCAAGGGCCATAATGATCCGATCTCCAAAAAGATGCCCATAAAAATCGTTGAGTTTGCTAAAACCGTCTACGTTGAGTAGCGCCACGGAAGGAGCCTGAAGCGCTCGCAGATCAAGTTGTAGTCGGGTGCGGTTGGGCAAACCGGTCAACGCGTCAACGTAGGCACTACGCTGAATCGCTTCTCGCTGCTCTATGGTTTCTGTAATGTCATGACGCACGGCAATAAAAGCTTCAATCTCACCGGATTTATCCAACAGGGGCTTAATGATCATATCGACCCAATAAGACCCACCGCTCTTGCTGCGGTTTTTGACGATTCCCTTCCAAACTTTTTTGTCAAGAATCGTCCGCCAAAGCTCCTCAAATACCTCACGAGGGGTATCGGGATGGCGTACGACGTTGTGCGGACGGTACAACAGCTCTTCACGACTGTAACCGGAAACCTGTACAAACTTCTCATTTACCTCGATAATACGCCCGGAAAGATCGCTTTTTGAGACGATATTGCTCTCATCAAGTGCTTCTTTGTAGTTCTCTAAAAGACGCATCTGCGCCTCAAGCTCTGCCGTACGCTCCACCACCAAGGACTCAAGTTGCTGATTGACTTCAAAGAGTTTGTGCTCCTGCTCAAGACGCACCGATATGTCATGCACGATCGCAATATTGTAATCTTCACCTTCAGACACCACATGTTTCACCCGCGCCTCCACCGCAAAAGAAGAGCCATCCTTGCGCCTTAGTACCGCATAGTCGATCAAGGCGCCTTCTCTTTTGAGCTCATCAAGATGGCGCAAAAAGCTCTCTTTATTCGGATTCATCGGCTGCCTTATCGACATAACACCTAGTGTGCGTAGCGCTTCGAAGCTATACCCTAACTCTTTTTGGGCCGTTTCATTCATATACTCAAGCCTGTCATCACAAAGACGCAAAACGAAAATCATGTCAGTAGACTGGTTAAGTACATCCAATAAAAAATTCGGCGATTGTTTCATGACAACGATTGTACCAAAATGTACCAAAAAGGTGTCGCACAGATATTCGTAGCATATCGTTACATGTAACCCAGCCTTGCGCCGTAGCCTCTGAAAAATAGCGCGTGTTTTAATCCATTTTTGGGTACAATCAACGGATTTTAGAAGCTTTTTCAGAAGGTGCAACGATTTCTCTCTCGACTCACATGGGTACTTGCCGCTTCTTGAGTACTCTTCTTTCACACCTCAACGACTTACATGTAATAGGAACAACGACTCTATGGATCAAATAGCCATCAAGCACAACGACACTATCGTCGATCTGCATACGGCGCACGCCATGGGCCTCAGCGGAGAACCCATTTTTTTTGACAACTCACCTGAAGCCCTCGAAGTGCTGCGCCACTCGACTGCTCACTTGATGGCCCAAGCCATCAAAAACCTCTACACCAACGCCAAGTTTTTCGTAGGCCCTGTCGTCAAGGAAGGGTTCTATTACGACTTCAAAGTCGATGAGAGCATCGGCGAAGAAGATCTGAAGAAGATCGAAGTGGAGATGACGCGTCTGGCAAAACTCAAAACGCCCATCGAGCGCTACGAGATCAGCATGGATGAGGCCAAGCGTAAATTCGCCGATGACGAGCTTAAACTCACCGTCATGCAGCGCATCCCCTCTGAGACGGTGAGCATCTACCGACAGGGTGCGTTTGAAGACCTCTGCCGTGGGCCACATCTGCCTAGCATCGGCGACATTCGCTTCTTCAAACTCACAAAAATCGCCGGCGCCTACCTCGGCGGCGACAGCTCCAAAGAGATGCTCACCCGTATCTATGGCATCGCTTTTGCCGATAAAGAGAGCCTCAGACTCCACCTCGAAATGCTCGCCGAAGCCGAAAAACGCGACCACCGCAAAATCGGCAATGAGATGAAGCTCTTCACCTTCCGCGAAGAAGTGGGTGCGGGCTTTCCGATCTGGCTACCAGCGGGTTCACGACTTCGTTCACGCCTCGAAGCGCTGCTCTTCAAAGCCCATCGAAAACGCGGTTACGAACCCGTACGCGGCCCTGAGATGCTGCGCGCTGATTTGTGGAAGGTGAGCGGACACTACCAAAACTACGGCGAGAACATGTACTTCACCCACATTGACGAGCTCGAATTCGGTGTCAAGCCGATGAACTGTGTAGGACATATCAAAGTGTACGAACAAGACCTTCGTAGCTACCGCGACCTACCGCTCAAGTACTTTGAGTATGGCGTGGTCCACCGTCATGAAATGACCGGAGCGTTGCACGGGCTCTTTCGAGTACGCGAATTCACCCAAGACGATGCGCATATTTTCTGTACTCCGGATCAAATTGAGAGCCAAATCATCGAAGTGGTCGATTTTGTAGACCGCATTATGCGTAGCTTTGGCTTCAGCTATAAGATGATGCTCTCCACCAAACCTGAAAAGGCCGTCGGGGATGACGCCGTTTGGGAGACTGCAACGAATGCCCTACGCAGTGCGCTGGAGCGCCACAACCTCGCTTATGACGTAGATGAGGGCGGCGGCGCGTTTTATGGCCCCAAGATCGATATAAAAATCACCGACGCCATTGGCCGCGAGTGGCAGTGCGGCACCATACAGCTCGACTTTAACCTCCCCGCACGCTTTGAACTAGGCTACACCGCTGAGGGCAATGAGAGGATGCAGCCCGTGATGATCCACCGCGCTATTTTGGGTTCATTTGAGCGATTTATCGGGATTTTGACCGAACACTACGCGGGAGAATTTCCGATGTTTGTCGCGCCCACACAGGTGGCCATCGTCCCAATCGCGCCCACTCACGAAGGCTATGCCAAGGAATTATCAGATAAACTAATGGACATTGGTGCGGACTGTGAGATCTTCGACAAGAACGATAGTCTCAACAAACGGATTCGTACAGCGGAAAAAGGGCGTGTACCCATGATCATCGTTTTGGGTGATGAAGAGGTCAATACACACAGCGTGGCGGTGCGGGATCGACGTAGGCGCGAACAGTACAATCTAGGCGAAGCAGAATTTATCGCCCTGATCCAACAACAACTCAATGAGGTACATTTTTGAATAACAAAAAGCAAGATAAAACGATTATGAATGAGGACATTCGTGTCCCCCAAGTACGCTGCAACGTAGACGGCGGCGAGACGCTCGGCGTCATCTCGACCGACGAAGCGATGAAGATTGCCAACGATATGGGGCTTGATCTGGTACTCATCGCTCCCACCGCCAATCCTCCGGTTGCAAAAATCATGAACTATGGCAAGTTCAAATACCAAGAAGAAAAAAAAGTCAAAGAGCAACGCAAAAAACAGACCAAGGTTGAAATTAAAGAGATCAAACTCTCTGTCAAAATTGCCGAAAACGACGTCAGTTACAAGGTTAAGCATGCACGCGAGTTTATCGAAGAGGGCAAACATGTAAAGTTCCGCGTCTTTCTTCGCGGCCGCGAAATGGCCCACCCCGAAGCCGCCAAAGAGGTGCTTGAACGCATCTGGCCTATGGTAGAAGACATCGGAATGATGGATCAACCGCCCCGCCTTGAGGGTCGTTACTACAACATGCAAGTGATCCCGCAACGCGACGACAAGAAGAAGTAGCCGACGGCACATGCCGAGGCTGCAGCTTTTCTTTTATAATCAGCTATTTTCTTGTATAATTCCAGACTCGTTTTAGAGACAATTTGATAAAGGAGTCACTCGATGCCAAAGATGAAATCCGTCAAGGCTGCTGTCAAGCGTTTTCGTATCAAGAAAAACGGTAGCATTAGACGCGGTAGCGCGTTTCGCCGCCATATCTTGACCAAACAAGACGCTGCGACACGCCGCGACCAAAATAGTGTTAAACTGGTACATCCTACCAATATTGCTGCCATCAAAGAGATGATCAAGTAAGTTGATCCCATCCATTCCCCAGCTCTAACGAGTGGGCAAGTCCGCACAGCGGCACCTTTGCATGTAGCAGTGTAATGGGTCAAGAAAAAGGAAAAAAATGCCAAGAGTCAAAACAGGTGTCGTACGCCGCCGCCGCCATAAAAAAGTACTAAAAGCCGCCAAAGGTTTCTTCTCAGGTAGAAGAAAACACTTCCGCAAAGCAAAAGAGCAGCTAGAACGATCAATGTATTATGCGTTTCGCGACCGCAAACAGAAAAAACGCGAATTTCGTAAATTGTGGATCATTCGTATCAACGCGGCATGCCGCCTGAACGATATCAGCTATTCACGCTTTATGAACGGTCTGAACAAAGCAGGCATCGAGCTTGACCGTAAAATCCTTGCCGATATGGCTATGAACGACGCAAAAGCCTTCAGCGCTACCGTCGTAGCAGCCAAAGCGGCCCTCTAAAATAAGCATCGGAAGCGATACGCTTCCGAATCCTACTCTACCTCATACCCACGATCCAATAAACACTTCAGACATTCACCGCTGGGTTTGGGCATAGCCGACGCTTCCGCATCTTTTTGATCGTAATAGCGACACTCTGAAAGGTCATGTGCGAGCATCTGCTCACTATGATCATGCGGACAAACCAAACCGTTAAACGTAATGCGCTTAGACGCGCACCCACTGAGCAAAAAACACGCTAGAAGCGTTACATGTAAGCCCCTACTCATGGCCCTCTCCTTTAATCGATGCTGCAAAAAGATATTGATGCTCTTGCGGAACAGCGCTGTAGATCGTATGTGCCAGATCGTGTATCTCCCAAAGCGCCGACTTGTCGCTGCGCAGAGAGAGAAAGTTTTGCAAGCTTCTGGCGTTGATACTCCATGTCAACTCTGTCTTGTAGCTCTCTGGCAAGCAGTATTTGGCGCGGTCATTACTAACACCCGATGCGAGCACCTGTCGCAGATTTTCAAGTGCCTGAACACTCATGTGATCCACGATCTCAACGCCCGTCATAACCAGATATGAAGTGGCGCGCCCAAAGTCCATAGGGTCAAATGGCGCTTCATCTTTAAGCTCCTTGAGGGTGTAGCGTGTACTTTTGACCGAGAGCGACGCCATACGGTGACGGGAGAGTTCTTGAAGTAGTGCGCGACTGATCCCTTCAATGTAGAAGGTGTAATGCAGATGCTCGAGTGTAGAAGCATGCTTGAATTTGTTGCCGACGCGATCGATCAGTTCGCGGTCTTTCTCGCCGCCTTGATCGCTTTTATCAAAACTCTGCCAACAAGTACGAATCGCATCCGCGCAGACGATCAGAGGGGTATAATGAAGAAGAGTAACAGTCATAAATGCTCCTTGAAAGAGCATTGTACATGTAAAGGCCTTAGGGCTTTTACATGACGAAGACGTGGGGGACGATGAAGGGGTATTTCTTCTGTTTGCGGTAGATATGTTTGCGCACGACCTGACGGATATCATTCTCCATTGATCTGGGATTTTCGATGTGGTTGGGCTTGACATTGACCATAAACTGCTCAAGTACATCCTCAATCTCTTTGGCAAAGGTTCGGTCTTGCTTGTCACTCACAAGCCCAAAAGAGGTGACGCGCGGACGGGTAATAAGCTTGGAGTCAGCTTCTGATACTTGTGCGACGATCAGCACCACGCCATCGGTTGCCATCTTCTGACGATCAATGACAATGTCATCATCAATCTGATGATTGTTCTGATTGTCGATGTAAGTTTTGCCGAACTTAACAGTTTTGGCCTTGCGCATATATTTGGGTGCCACCTCGATACAGTCACCATCACTCATGAGCAAAATATTGCGCTCAGGTACTCCGCAATCGATCGCCGTCTGACGGTGTCGCGTAATGTGGTTGAACTCCCCATGGATCGGAAGGAAGAATTTCGGGTTGGTCAAGCGGATCATGAGCTTCTGCTCCTCGATGCTGGCATGACCGGAGACGTGAATATCTCGGTCATAATAGACCATCGCACCGGCACGCTGCAAGTGGTTAAGCATCCCAGATATAGACGCTTCATTGCCCGGAATGGGCCTAGCGGAGAGGATGATTAGATCGGTGGGCTTAATCTTAATGTGACGGTGCTCACCAATCGCCATACGAAACAGTGCCGAATTGGCCTCGCCCTGACTTCCGGTTGTCACAATGAGCACGTCCTTGTCATTGATTTTGGAGATATACTCCGCATCAACAAAGATCCCTTTGGGAAAGCGCACATAGTCATACTGCATCGCCGTCTCAAGATTGCGCTCCATCGAGCGACCGATCACACAGACCTTACGGTTGTATTTTACGCCATATTGAATTGCTTGATAGACGCGATGCACGTTGGAGCTAAAAGTCGAAAGAATCACCCGTCCTTCAGCCTTGGAGAAGATGCGATCGAGCGCCGGACCCACAGATAGCTCACTAGGGGTGTGCTCTTTATTGTAAGAGTTGGTCGAGTCTGAAAGCAAACAAAGTACCCCTTGCTCACCGTAGTGGGCAAAACGATGCAGATCCGCCGTATAGCCATCTACCGGAGTGTGGTCGATCTTGAAGTCACCCGTATGGATGATTGTACCCGCTTCAGTCGTGATCGCCAGTGATGAAGAGTCGATGATGGAGTGGGTCATGTGCATCCACTCGACCTCAAAATCATTGCCAATCTTGTACTTTTCACGCTTAACAATGGGGTTGAAATAGCGTCTAAAATCCTTGAGATGATGCTCATCAAATTTAGCACCGATCATCGCAAGCGGCAGCGGGGTTCCGTAGATCGGGAATTGCATCTCTTTGAAGAGGTAGGGCACAGCACCGATATGGTCTTCGTGGGCGTGGGTGATGATGACCGCCACAATCTTATTTTTGATCTCTCTTAGGTAGGTAAAGTCAGGCACAAGAATATCCACGCCGTGCATCTCACCATCGGGAAAACTCATCCCCACGTCGATAACAATCGCTTCGTTGTCTGTTTCTAGCACCGTGATATTACCGCCGATCTCACCTAAGCCACCCAGCGGCGTAATGCGCACTTTGGCATTGCTTTCAAGATTGACTTTGTAGTGCGGATTAAGACGGTTTTTGTGCATCTCCTGATTTTTTTTGACAAAATCAAGGAGATTTTTATCTACCGGAGTTGCGCCACCTCTGCGGCGATCGTTGCCCGAAGAGATGGTGTCGCTGCCCTTAGGTGCCGCTCCACCAGAGCGTCCAGAGCCACTACGGTTACCGCGATCACGGTTTGCCTCTCGTGCTCCGCCCTCTTCGCGTGGTTCGCGCGGCTCTCTTGGCTCACGCGTTTCTCTTGGCTCCCTGACCTCTTTGTTGGCTTCACGGGGTTCGTTGTTGCGCTGTCTGTTTTCATTTGGTGTTCTTTCGCCAGAACCCTCTTCCCTGCGGTTGCGATTAGGTCGTCTGCGGCGGCGGCTTTCGCCTGTTTTGGCTGCGGGTGCAGCATCTGGAGTGTGGGGAGTAGAAGTTGCTTCGATGTCGTTTGGCATCCGAATTCCTTAATGTAGCATCGTATATAAGCGGTGATAGTCGGGTGTCCCTACCTGATGAGGTCTGATGGAAGGCTCCAGCCCAAGCTGCGCAAAGGCAGATTCAAGCAGAGGCTTGCCGTAGCGTGTGGAGAGATTTTTGAGTAGCGTTTTACGCGGTTGTGTAAAGGCCGCGCGCAGCAGAGCTTCAAACGCTTCATCATTCCGATCTGCCGTTTTCGAAAGGAGCAGTACGGCAGAATCGACCTTGGGCGGAGGATCAAACGCTTCTGGTGGTACCAGCGTCACGATTGACGGCTGTGTAACACTTCTGGCAATGACACTGAGTGCCCCAAAGTTACTCTCTCCAGCTTCCGCAGCGAACTTTTCCGCCACTTCACGCTGCACCATCACAAGCAGATGACGACACATGGGATCGGCGAGCGCTTTTAGGATAATGTTCGTTGCGATGTAATAAGGCAAATTCGCCACTAAATCGTACGGCTCATCCAAAAGCTGCGTCTTCCAGGCGTCTAAAACATCTCCGCATCGGAGTGTCAGACGGTCGGTAGTGATCGCATCATGAAAACGGTCATTCAAATACTTGCATAAATCGGTATCGACCTCAAAAGCGGTGACACTTTTGACTTCAACTAAGAACCTAGTCAAATCACCTAAGCCAGGCCCGATTTCAGCGATTTTGTGGCTGTTTTGGGGCATCGATTGGATGATTTTGCGTAAAACGCTCTCGTCTTTGAGAAAATTTTGACCAAACTTCTTCTTGGCAACATGGGCTTTGTGCATGGGGGATTCTACCCAAGTCTCACTTACAAACAAATAACATTTCTCACTACGACTCCACTACACTAAGCCCCGATACTCTATAATTCCGCCAACGTTACATGTAAAGAGTATGCCATGGACTATTTCGCCAAACGCATCATCCCCTGTCTGGATGTCAAAGACGGGCGCGTCGTTAAGGGGGTCAACTTTGTCGGCCTGCGCGACGCGGGAGACCCCGTGGAGGTGGCCAAGCGCTACAACGAAGAAGGCGCCGATGAGCTAACCTTTCTGGATATCACCGCCAGCTTTGAAAACCGCGACACCATCGTGCATATCGTCGAAGAGGTGGCAAAGCACGTCTTTATCCCGCTGACGGTGGGCGGAGGGATCCGAAAACTTGATGATATCTACGCGCTACTGAGTGTGGGCTGCGACAAAGTAAGCGTTAACTCCGCCGCAATCAAACGCCCCGAACTCATCGACGAAGGGGCCAAGCGCTTCGGCGCGCAGTGTATCGTCGTGGCGATCGATGTCAAAAAAACAGGTGATAAGTACCACGTCTATCTCAACGGCGGACGCATCGATACTGGGCTAGACGCGCTGGAGTGGGCGCGCGAAGCGGTCGATCGCGGTGCGGGCGAGATTTTGCTCACCTCTATGGATACCGACGGCACCAAAGCGGGCTTTGATATCCCCATTACCCAAGCGATCAGCGAATTGGTGAATGTCCCCGTAATCGCCAGCGGCGGCGCGGGGAGTATGGAGCACATCAAAGAGGCGTTCGAGCACGGAGCCGACGCGGCGCTGGCGGCGAGCATCTTTCACTTTCGGGAGATCGAGATCATGGAGCTCAAGCGCTATTTGTCGCAAAACGGGATTCCGGTGCGGCTATGATCCTCTGCGCCGGAAATATCGAAAGCTTCGACTTTGCTACCCCCATCGGCATCGGCCTTGTCGAAGCGGCGATGAACGTGACGCGGCTTTGTCTTTTTGATAAACCCGAGTATCTGCTTTTTATCGGCAGTGCCGGAAGTTACGGCGGCTTTGGGCTGCTTGAGCTGGTCGAGTCCAAAACCGCCGCCAATATCGAACTCTCCATGCTGCAAAACCAAGCCTACACCCCGCTCGATAATGTGGTCTCGACCTTTTGCGGCAGCGGGCGCGATGTGGTGGTGAACTCCTCAAACTACATCACGACCGACGCAGCGCTCGCAGAAAAGATGCTGGGGATGGGAATCGGAGTGGAAAATATGGAGTTTTTTGCCGTCATGCGGGTGGCTCAGGAGTTTGGCATCAGATCGGGCGGGCTCTTTTGTATCACTAACCACTGCAATGCGCAGGCCCACAGTGACTTTGCCGCAAACCACGAAGCCGCCAAAGCCAAACTCTCCTTACATGTAAAGGCCCGCTGCTTATGAAACCCACTATTTTAGACTTCACCAAAGAGGAGCTTGCCTTACATGTAAAGCCCTCTTTTCGCGCCAAACAGATATTCGGATGGGTTTATCACCAATACGCGCAAGACTTTATGCAGATGGAGAATCTGCCCAAAGCCCTACGATCCGAGCTTGCCGAGCGCTTTGACATCATGCCGCTCTCGCTCGTGCGCAAAGAGGAGTCGAGTGACGGCACCATCAAATACCTCTTTGCTCTCGCGGATGGCAAAACGATCGAGACCGTACTGCTGCGCATGAAGGAGGAGTGGGTGGATGAGGAGGGGGTCAAGCACGCCTCGCGCTACACGGTGTGCGTCTCGACGCAAGTGGGCTGCAAGGTGGGCTGTTCGTTTTGCCTCACCGCAAAAGGGGGCTTTACCCGCGACCTATCCGCCGGGGAGATCGTGGCACAGGTGCTGATGGTAAAAATCGATCAAAACCTCGAAGCCGCCAGACGCCTCAACATCGTCTACATGGGCATGGGCGAGCCGCTTGACAACCTAGACAACCTCGCCAAAGCGGTCACGATCATCAAAGACGAAGAGGGGCTAAGCATCTCCGGCAAGCGCCAGACGGTCTCCACCAGCGGACTCTCGACCAAGATCGACAAGCTCGGCGCTATGGATCTGGGCGTGCATATCGCCATCAGCCTGCACGCGGTGGATGATGAACTGCGCAGCGAACTGATTCCGATGAACAAGGCGTATAATATCGCTTCGATTATCGACGCGGTGAAGCGCTTTCCCATCGACACGCGCAAACGGGTGATGTTTGAATATCTGGTGATCAAAGGCAAAAACGACGACTTGGGCTCTGCCAAAAAGCTGGTCAAACTGCTTAGTGGCATCAAGGCCAAGGTCAATCTGATCTACTTCAACCCCTATCCCGGCGGCCTCTACGAGCGCCCCGACGAGGCGAGCATGAAGGCTTTTAGCGACTTTTGCATCGAGCGCGGCCTACTTTGTACCATCCGCGACTCCAAGGGTCTGGATATCAGCGCCGCCTGCGGGCAGCTCAAAGAGAAAACTCAAGAGGAATTAAAGGCTTAATCATGGACACTACCACACTTATTTTGCTCGTTTTTATCGCACTGGTCGTCATCGTCGGGATCGGCGGTTTTTTGTGGGCAGTCAACCAAAAGGATGAGGAGCGTTAAGCATGAGCGGCGAACTTGAGTGGAGCGACGCATACAAACTGGGCATCGACGAGATCGACGCGCAACACCACAAACTCTTTGATATCGTCCATGAGATTTTCGCGCTGAGCGATCATCCGGGGGTCAAAGAGGAAATCAAGCGTATTTTTTATGAGCTGAGCGCCTATATGGCGACCCACTTCAAAGATGAAGAGCGCTACATGGAGAGCATCGGCTTTCCCGAACTCGAAGCCCACCGCAAGCGCCATGAACAGATCATCGAGCAAACAGCCAACATCCTCAAAACCACCAAACCCTCCGCCGGAGTGAGCATCATCAAAACCAAGATGAAGGTCGCCGCCAAACAACTGCTCGTCGATCACATCGTGCATGAAGATATGAAGATCAAACTCTACCTCGCCGGACTACGCAAACGCGCCCATGAAAACGCCGAAACCATCATTGCGCTTGATGAGCTATAATCGCACCAAAACATCCAAGGAGTTTCCATGAAAATCGCCGTTCCCGTTAAAGACGAATCCCTAACTTTTTTCGGCAATGCCGGACACACCCCGCACTTCGCGGTCTTCGAGATGAGCGGAGCGGGCATGTTCAAGTCGTTCAAGCTCAGCGAACTGCGCCGCAATCCCCGCAGCGACCTCGACCATGACCACGATGATGACGACCATCAATGCAGCCACGGCCACGACGATGCGGAGCATATCGCCCAGCATGACAAGATGGGCAAAGCGCTCGAAGATTGCGACTACCTTGTCGTCTCCCGCGCGTGCAAAAACACCGCCAACACCATGAAAAACCACGGCGTCTCTATCATCAAATACGACGGTGCCGACCGCTCCGGCGAAGCCATCTTGCGCCAACTCGCCGCAAAGTTCTAAATCACAAAATCGCTGCCGCGCATCGGGCAGCTCTTGACCTCTTCAACAAGAACATGGCTGACGATGCGCACCCTCTAGCGCCACAAATCAAACACAACGGAGCAGCGCTCCTGATCTATCTGAAGATGATTGCTACCGTTCACATCCACGAAAATAAACTGATTACCGAAACTGTATAAAAAGCCCTCACCACCAGACCCGCCGTGCTCGATATCACCCAAACGATTCATGGCGATCCCCTCTACATTGTGCGGACTACCGGCAAAAAACCACTCAATATCTAACTTGCTGCCGTCATCTAGCATAATGACGCCCGAATAGGGTTGCGCACGATACGTTTCCCCGTATTGACAGGTATAACCGTTGTCATAAACTTTAGTACCGTATCCGCCGTCATAGCGGGCTTTAATCGCCTGAAACGATAATTGATCCCGCCGCAACACTAGATCAAACGTAAAACGCATGTTCTCCGCGCACTCGACACCCGTTTGATACTCCATCGCTACGGCTGAATCGGCACCAAAAGTCCACGTGACGTTCTGATCTGCATATAACGGCGCATCCGGCCACCAATCGCGCAGAACATCCGGCCAC
>DZBC01000180.1 GCA_022729835.1 Sulfuricurvum sp.
AGGAAGCGCGTTTAACATCAAAGCCAAATCCATCCGAATGGGGAATTTCTCCTATGAGGAGTGTGTCGCTCTATGGAAGCAGCATACTGCAGCAACAGGCCAAGCCTTTGAAGAGGCCATCTACCCCGAACTGTGGGAAGATACCAAAGGCCAGCCGTGGTTGGTGAACGCTTTGGGCTATGAACTGACATGGGAAAACAGAGAGCTGCGAAAGAACCCCTCCATAACCATCACACTAGAGCACTACAAAGCAGCCAGAGAGAAGCTCATCTACTCCAGAGCCACACATCTCGATCAACTCACCGATAAACTAAGAGAGCCGAGGGTGCATCGGGTGATCGGGGCGCTGCTCTCAACCGACGCTGCGATCAGTCTTGAGAATATCAGCAGTGATGATCAATCGTATGTGGAAGATTTGGGGCTTATTACCACCAGACCCAATATCGCCATCAGCAACCGCATCTACCGCGAGATCATTCCCAGAGAGCTAACCTGGATCGCCCAGACCCGCATCGTCAACCAAGAGCAAAGCTGGTACATCAACCCTGATCGCTCCCTCAACATCCCCAAACTCCTTACCGCCTTTCAGCAGTTTTTCCGTGAAAACAGTGACAGTTGGATCGGAAGCTTAGACTACAAAGAGGCAGGGCCGCAACTGCTTATGCAGGCTTTTTTACAGCGCATTATCAACGGCGGAGGCAGAATCGGTAGGGAGTACGCCCTAGGGCGAAAGCGCACCGATCTTTTTATTGAGTGGCCTACGAGTGATCAGGGCTTTTTTGGAAGCGTGCAGCGCGTGGTGATTGAACTCAAAATCCTTCACAAAAGCCTTGAAGCGACGATGGCTGAAGGGATAGCGCAGACGAAGGATTATGCTTTACATGTAGGCGCCGATGAAGCCCATCTGGTGATCTTTGATCGCCAAAGCAGTGACTGGGATGCGAAGATATGGCAACGTGAGGTTGAGGGGATCGGGGTTTGGGGGTGTTGATGGCGGCCGGAGGGGCCGCTTAAAAGTTGAGGCTTAGGCCTGCGCTGGCGGTGGTGGTGAAGTTGACGGGGTAGAGGGCGTCGTCGTGAATCCATAACGCGTTTTTCTGGTTGAAAAGGTTGTGGATACGCACAAAAAGACGGTAGTTCTCTTGCGCGTGCTGTAGCGTCACGTCGGTGCTGTGGTAGGCCTCTTGTTTTTGCTTTTGGGTGTTGGCGAAGTCATCGGCGCTGTAGCTTTGACTGCGGTAAATCTGGGTGAGTCCTAATGTGAGTGAAGGGCGTAGGGTGACATCAAGCGACGCTTTGACATTGTGGTTGGGGACGCCGGGAAGTTCATTGTGTGAAAACCGCTCGGTGTTTTGCACCTCTTCATCGATGATGGCGCGGACATACTGATATGAGAGACTAAGATGCAACCACTCCTGCGGGATCCAGCCGCCAAAGAGATCAGCGCCCATCTTGTGTGAGCGGTCGATGTTGGTGTTGCGCGAGGCGATCCATGCGGGGTCGGCGTAGTAGTAGATCTCATCTTCGAGGCTGCTGTAATACAGCGAGGCTTTAAGGCGCAGACTCGGATCGATGTATTGATAGCCCAACGTTGCGGTGGTGACGCTCATGGGATCGATAAAGCCGTTAAACGAGACGCTTCCGGTGGCAAAATCCGCCGTAAAAAAGCGGTCTACATCGGGGGCTTGATAGGCACGCGAGAGTGAAGCAAAGAGTGAAGAGGGCGTATCGATGCGGTAGTTGTAGCCTAGCTCCGAGCCCCAGAGCGCGTGGGTGTCCTCAAGCTTCTGCGCGGCGTTTTGGAAGCGGTAATCAACCTGTTCCAGACGATACCCGACACGTAAACTGTGACGATCCATACGGTAGCGTGCTTGAAGTGATAGGGCGCTGTTTTGTTTGGTGGTCTCATTGCCCCGACTGTCGCGCACACCCTCAAAACCCTCTGCGCCGACGCTGACGCCCAGCGCGTCGTCTTCATACTCCAGCGCCGTGGCGTAACTGCGGTAATCATAATTCGCCATCGAATCGTAGGTGACGTAATGGGACTCTTTTTTTTCTACACCGTAGCGACCGCTTAGCGCCCAGCGTGCATCCAGCGCGTAGTGTAGCGCGCTACCGAGATGATCGTCTTTGAGGCGCTGATGCGTCGGTGCGGCGCCATATCCGTATCCAGAGCCGGCGCCAGCGGGGTTGTCGCGGTATTCCTCTAGGCTCATCGGACCGCCGTAATAGAGCGCTGCGCGGCTGATTTGGGCGTCAAGCTCCAGCCGTAGCGCCTCAAGTGGCGTGTATTCAAAGCTCAATGCGGTGTTGGTGAGGGCTTGTGTGTCGCGGCGACCCTCTGCGTCGATATGGCGTGTGCCGCCGAAACGATAGGCACTCTGCGTGACGCCGTAGCGGTAGGTCTCCCCTCCGCCGCCAAGACTAAAGCCGCCCTCTAAGGTGTCGTAGACGCCGCCTGTAAGGTGTACTTCATCTTTAACGTCGCGTTTGGTACGGATATGGATCGCCCCTGCCGTCGCGCCATCACCGTAGAGGGTGGAGCCTGCGCCTTTGATGATCTCGATGCGCTCGATCATTTGCGGCGAGATGGCGGCAAGTAGCGGCGCGGTCATGTCGATGTTGTTCAGGCGGCGGCCATTGAGGGTGATGACGATGTTTTGATAGCCGCTGTCGATGCCAAAGCCGTGCATATCGAGTTTTTGGCTAAAGGGGTTGCCATAAGCGGGCATGACGCTGATGGCGCTGTAGCGGCTGAGGAAATCGTAGAGATTGGCGGCGTTGGCCCGCTCTAAATCCTCTTGGGTGTAGATTTCGGCAGCGTAAGTGACGGAGAGATCATCTTCGTTTAGCGGGTCGGAAGTGACGTGTAGCGGTGCAAAAGCTATGGGTTGGGCGTAGAGTAGGGCGCTGCATAGGGCCGAAAGTAGGGTTAGTCGTCTCATTCTGTTCCTTTTGTAGTTTGGGTGGTTTGGGTGGTTTGGGTGCGGATCAGAAGAAGAGGGAGGATCGGTGGACGCGGCGAAGGTGTGGTGGTCGTGTCGGCGGCGCGGTGTGCGGACAAGCGGGCAAATGAGCGGCTCTAGCAGTGCAACGGGCGGCTCTTCGGGCTTCTCTTCTTTCTCAAAAATGCGGGTGGCGAGGTGGTGTGTTTTTTGGCGCGACGCAACGGCATGGATGCTCACCTGTGCAACGGTCGCTTGAATGGCGGCGAGGGTAAAGTAGTTGGCACCAAAGCCCTTGGGTGGTCTCATAAAAGCCTTACATGTAAGCTAAAAGCGGCATCATAGCGCAGGCTGCATGAAAGAAATGATCTTACTGGTAGTCTACGCAGACGACGTTGGCAGAGACGTGTACCAGATGATCGCCCTGCGTCCCTAGTGGCTCAAAGCCGACGTGAATGTTGTCCAGCGCATAAGCCTCAGTGCCAAGGCAACGCTTCCGCCCGAACTCGACGCCCGATGCCAGTAGACTCATTACGGACGCATTGAGTGCATCGGGTATTTTGGTGCTGGCACCAGTGGTGGCGCTGCTGTGCCAATAGGTGACATCTTTGACGGTTACGTTGGGAAAATAGGTTTTGAGGCTGCCATGAAATCCGCCCAGACTAACCGGGTCTGCGGCCATCAGCACGGTGAGCAATAGAGATGAAACAAGCAACGCTTTGCGCATCGGTTTTCCTTGGTAAAAAAGTGCGTTATCTTAACCCATCCATCCTTTGAAGTGCTACGGCGATCTGGCCTAGCGCGATGCCGCCGTCGTTGACGCTTACATGTAAAGGGAGATGATAGGCTATCCCTTCGGATTCAAAGGCGTGTATGAGCGCTTCAAGCAAGGTACGGTTTTGAAAGACGCCGCCGCTTAGCACCACGCTGAGATTATAGGCTTTGGCGATGTGTAGCGTGGCGGCGCAGAGCGTGGCGATAAAGCGCGCGGGAGCATTGGGAGTCTTACATGTAAGCATCTCGCGTATCATCGGCTCAAAATCGATCACGCCGCCCTCGCAGCGGTAGCCAAAGGGTTCGGCCTCTACCGCGCTTTGGGCGGCGGCCTCAAGCCTCAAACCGCTCTCCCCATCAAAACTCACGTCGTCGCACAGACCCAAAAGATAGCCCACCGCATCAAAAAGCCGCCCCATCGAAGAGCAGCGCGGTGCGCTGTCGCGCAGGGCATAGAGGGCGCGGATGCGTTCGCTTGCTATACGCGGCATCAAAGCGATCACCGATTCAAGGTCGAAATACTCCAGCAGCAGCCCCAAAGCGCAGCGCCACGGCTCTTTGGCCGCGAGATCGCCCCCAAAGAGCGCAAAGCTGCGCAGATGATAGAGCCGCTCGAAGCCCTCCGGATGCACCCGCAGCACCTCGCCGCCCCAGATGCTGCCCTCTTCGCCGTAGCCCGTGCCATCAAAGGCGAAGCCCAGCACCTCGCCATTTAGCCCCTGATCGAACATTACGCTGCGGATGTGGGCGTGGTGGTGCTGCACGCCAAGTGTCGGCACGCCGCTGTGGCGGGCGTAG